>DJVD01000073.1:385-2515 GCA_002440805.1 Chloroflexi bacterium UBA6265 | reverse complement strand
CAGAATGACAGCCTTGTAGCCGGCGATGGTGCTCATGGCGCTGAGGGCGTCCATACTTTGGGCGCGCGTTATGCGCGGCACAGCATCCACGGCCATCGCCGTGACACCGGTGGCTGCAAGCTGGCGATTCATATCATGGTTCACCAACGGTGCAAGATAGCTTACAAGCACCTGGTCCCGCTTCAGACCGTCGAGCTCACCACGATCGGGCGATGGCGCCAGGACTCGCACCACCACATCGGCGTTGGCATGCACATCGGCAAGCGATCCCACGATGCGGGCGCCGGCAGCCTCGAATTCACTGTCGCTAATCGACGATCCCTCGCCGGCGCCGGCCTGCACGATGACGTTCGTGTTCTTGCCGATGAGATGCTTCACTGAATCGGGGATAAGCCCCACCCGGGTTTCACCCGGTACCGATTCCTTCACGACACCGATGGTGACACCGGATATCGCTGCATTCGTATTTCGTTCTTCTGCCATGCGGCACTCCTCCACAACCCTGCTGAACCGCGGTCGATTCGCTCGCGAATATTGAATACGCAGCGATCCCGGCAAGAAAGATGTGCACCCCTGCCCACATTCTTTCGGGTTTCCACGATATCTGTTGTACCTCTGGAGTATCCATGCATCCGGCAAAAAACGCTAGCAACGCGTGGCCGGGGTTTCCCCCGCACGCAGTCGCCGGATTCATCAGTTCCGACTGAGGCCGTCAGTTCTCGGGTTGGCGACCCCTGACATCTGCCGAGTGCGTTCCCGCGGTCTCGCGATCTCGGCATGGCCCTTCCACGTACCGACGGAACGATCCTGTTCGGCACCTTTCCACACTGGCCTGGTTCAGTTCGAGGATCGAAGGAGGCCAGAATGGTCGAGCCTCGTGCTTGCAACGAAAAAATCTGAATCAGCCCTTGACTACGGTACCCCCCTACCCTATCATGGTCCAAGCATCGTCGACCTGAAGGTTCTGGTGGCGTCCCGGATCTTCAAACGCAACCAATGTTCATATCTCTACCGAGGAATAATTGTGCCAAGTACGCTTCAACTCCCCGCCGATGCGCGGGACGATATGACCGCCCGCCTCAAACGCATTGAGGGTCAGGCCAAAGGCATTCAGAAAATGATCGAGGAGGACCGAGATTGCGTGAGCGTCATGAATCAACTCGCGTCCATCAAGGCGGCCATCAACTCGGTCTCCGGCGAAATGCTGGAATCGTTCGCCCTGTTCTGCCTGCGGCATCCCGAACAATTTGTTTCGCCGGAGCAAGCGATCGAGCAGGCCGTGCAAGCGATGGTCCGCAGTGGACGGTAGAGTCCAATAACACGCGGTTTCATAAACACGTTCCATAAAGAGGATGCCGCCTTGTGTGGCTTTGGCACCCTCCGCGTTCATGCGCGTGACCGTCGCGTCAGCCATGTCCGCCATTCCAAAGGAGTATCACGATAACCTCCCCATTCTCGATAACACTGCCGTGGCACAGACTCTGTCGGCGCGCCATCTCAACAGCGATTACGGGCCGCTACCGCTGCCGCCAGCGCATTCCCAGGAACAGGCCTCCGCCTTTAACTACGCGGTCTGGCCCCTCTCTCACCGGGGACGCCGTCCGCGCCGGGCTGACCACACCTGGTGCGCCCTCGCATACGCCCGTATCCGCAGACCAACTACCCGTTTCGCACCGATAGAACAAAGGAGTGCTTACTCATGCTCATCGAACGCATCTATACCCCTGGACTCGCCCAGGTCGCTTACCTCGTCGCCGATGAAGCCGCCCGACAGGTAGCTGTTATCGACCCGCGTCGCGATATCAATGCCTATATCTCCTGGGCAGAAGATCACAACATGGAGATCGCCGCGATACTGGAAACCCATGTCCACGCCGACTTTGTCTCCGGAGCGCCCGACCTCGCCAGTGCGACCGGTGCCCCCGTCTACGCCAGCCGTCTCGGGGGTGAGGAATTTCCCCACGAGCCTCTTGACGACGGTGACGAAATCGCAATCGGCACCGTTGTTCTCCGGGCGTTATGGACCCCCGGACATACGCCCGAGCATATGAGCTTCCTGGCCATCGATCCCGCGCACAGCAATGAACCCGTCGCGATCTTCACGGGCGATGCCCTCTTCGTCGGTGAAGT
>DJVD01000073.1:0-242 GCA_002440805.1 Chloroflexi bacterium UBA6265 | reverse complement strand
AATCCAATTACGCCTTCCAAATAGATGAAAAAGAGGCGTTCATCAACACCGTATTGGAGGGGATGCCCAAGCCTCCTACCTATTACCCGGTCCTCAAGAAGGTAAACAAGGCGGGCGCCACACCATTAACAGCGTTGCCAACGGGCGATCCATTCTCCCCGCAGGAGGTATCTGAACGGCAGGAGTCGGGTGCATTGATCGTGGATGCCCGTTCAGCCGAGTCTTTCGAAGAGGGGCACATC
>DJVD01000188.1 GCA_002440805.1 Chloroflexi bacterium UBA6265 | reverse complement strand
TCGACACCGGACACCAGGTTGCGGGCAATACCCATCTCGTAATCCTCAACAAACGCAATCCGGCCACCGAAACGGTGATCCCGGGCGTTCATGTAGATCTCTCGAATGAGCTGTTTGCCACCGTCGTCGGCGGGATGGGCCTTGCCGGCAAACACCAACTGTACCGGGAATTCGGGGTTGGTAAGGATGCGCTGCAGGCGATCGATATCGCGGAACAGCAGGGTGGCGCGTTTGTAGGTGGCAAAGCGTCGGGCGAAACCGAGCGTGAGCACCTTCGGCGTCTGGAACGCACCGGAGCTGAGGACCTGCCAGGCATCGAAATCGCCGCCGACATAGCGAGCGCGGCTGCGCTCATCCATGGCGGTGATCAGGCTCTGCTTGGCGCGCATGTGGGCTTCCCAGAATTTGTCATCGGGCACGTTCAGAATCGTGTCCCACACGTGCTCCTTTTCCTGCTGCTCTTTCCAGTACTGCGGCTGGTAGAGGTTGTAGGCATCCCGCATGTGCTTGCCGATCCACGTTCGCAGGTGAACGCCGTTGGTGATGTGCCGGATCGGTGCGTTCTCTGGCGTGGCATTTGGGAAGATGTCGTACCACATTTCCCGGCTGACATCGCCGTGCTTCTCGCTCACGCCATTGCGGTGATCGGCGAGGCGCATGGACAGGGCGGTGAAATTGAATCCTGGCTTGTCGCCATGCGCACCTAGGGAGTAGAACTCCTCGCGCGTCATCCCCATTTCCGGCCAGTATTTGGTGAAGTACTTGTCGATCTGCTCTTCGGAGAAGATATCGTGGCCGGCGGGCACCGGTGTGTGGGTGGTGAACACCGTGTGCCGCGCCACGGCCTTGCGGGCTTCCTCCACGTCCATGCCCTGCTGCACGTACTCGCGCACGCGCTCCACCATGCTGAGGGCAGCGTGGCCCTCGTTAGCGTGCCAGTAGGTCGGCTCAATGCCGAGTTTACGAATGAGGCGCACGCCACCGATACCGAGGATGATTTCCTGGCGGAGGCGGTGCCACGTATCGCCACCATAGAGCCGGCTGGACAGTTGACGCGTCCAATCCGGATTGCCGTCGACATCGGAATCCAGGAGATAGAGCGAAACCCGACCTACCTTTACCTGCCAAACGGCGAGGCAGAGTGCGCCCTCAACGTCATGGAGATCGACTTCCACGTACAGGGGCGAGCCATCGGCGTTCAGCACCTGCTGCACGGGCTCGGAATCGGGCTCGAGAATCGCGGGTACATCCTGCTGCCAGCCGGTTTTGTCGATGCGCTGCTGCAGGTATCCCTGGCGATATAGCAAGCTCACTGCCGTGAGCGGAATGCCCATATCGCTGGCTTCCTTGATATGGTCGCCTGCCAGCACACCAAGACCGCCCGAATAGATCGGCAAGGCCGGATGCAGGCCGAACTCGGCCGAGAAGTAGGCAACCTGTTTGCCAACCATCTCCGGATGGTTCAGCGCCAGCCAGGTATCGGCTTCCTGGCCATGGAGCATCGCATCAAAGGTGCGCATCACTTCATCGTACCGGCTCAGGAAGGCCGGATCGGCCACCGCGCGAACAAGGCGTTCCGGTTCAATGCGATGCAAAAAGAGAACCGGATTCTGCTTGACGGTTTCCCACAGAACCGGGTCGAGTTCCTTATAGAGGTAGCGTGCCGGCAGGTGCCAGGTCCACCACAAATTGTAGCTAAGTTCATTCAGGCGCTCGATGCGCTTGGGCATGTTGACCCGATTGGTTCGGACTTTAAATCCCATGAGTTCCCCGTTTCAGGTTGGGCGTTTGGTGCACATAAGGAAAGAGGCGCATCCCCATGGCCCCTTCCGACTGTTCATGATACTCCAGTTCGACGCACCACTCAGTCATCCCTTGTGGCCGGGGACGTGTGGGCGAAAACACGAAAACCCCGACACCGCAAGGTGCCGGGGCTTCTGGAGATTAATCTTCGCCGAGGTACGCCTTGCGCACGGTTTCATTGGCCAACAGTGACCGGGCATTGTCGTGCAGCACGATCTGGCCTGTTTGCAGCACGTAACCGCGATTTGCCACTGCCAACGCCATCAGCGCGTTTTGCTCCACCAACAGCACGGTGGTTCCCTGTTTGTTGATGTCTTTTACGATGCTGAAGATCTGTTCCACCAGGATCGGGCTGAGCCCCATACTGGGCTCATCCAGCAACAGCAGGGTTGGTGTTGCCATCAGCGCCCGGCCAATGGCCAGCATTTGCTGCTCACCNNATAAACGCACCCATGGCGAGGTTTTCCAGCACAGTCATGCGCGGAAACACTCGCCGGCCCTCCGGCGACTGGGCGATGCCCATCCCGGCCACGCGATGCGGAGGGGTACCCCCGATCTCCTTGCCCTGGAATTTCACCGAACCCGTACGAGGGGCCAACAGACCCGAGATGGTGCGCAGTGTCGTGCTTTTGCCGGCGCCATTTGAGCCGATGAGGGTGACGATCTCGCCCGCCTTCACATCGATCGAAATACCCTTGAGCGCATGAATATTGCCGTAAAAGGAGTGGACATTGTCGAGTTCCAAAATGCTCTCAGGAGTTGCTGACATTGGTCGTCTCCTCCGCAGCGGTTGGGATGGGCTCGCCGGAAAGGCGGGCAATTACTTCGGCCGAACCGGCCCCGAGATAGGCTTCCACCACCTGCGGGTTCTCGCGAACCTGCAGGGGCGTGCCATCGGCAATTTTGTTGCCATGATCCAGCACGGCNNGCATTTGGCGAATGAATGTTGTCATCGTGGCAGTTTCACGCGGATTCATGCCGGCAGTGGGTTCATCCAGCAACAACAGGCGTGGCTCGCTGGCCAGGGCCCGGGCAACTTCCAACCGACGCTGGTCGCCGTAGCTGAGGTTGCGGGCGGTAGCGCGGGCGGAGTCACGCAATCCCACGTAATCAAGCAACTCGTACGCCCGCTGCAGACTGTTGAACTCTTCCAACCGTTGGCTCTTCGTCCGCAACACCGCATGCCACGGCATTGACTTCATCCTGCTGTGCATGCCCATCAATACGTTCTCGATAGCGCTGACGTTACTGAACAGACGAATGTTCTGGAACGTGCGGCTAATGCCGATGCGTGTGATTTGATCGGGACGAAGATTGGTATCGCCATGGGCAATACGTTCGCCGTTGAACCAAATTTCGCCGCGCGTGGGTCGGTAGATCCCCGCAATCATATTGAAGTAGGTGGTTTTGCCGGCACCGTTCGGGCCGATCACGCTGGTAATTGATCCCCGCTCGATCTTCAGATCCACTGCATCCACAGCCACAAGACCACC
>DJVD01000186.1 GCA_002440805.1 Chloroflexi bacterium UBA6265 | reverse complement strand
TAGGGCAGGGCGGGAAGGACTTCGACCATGTCTTGCAGCTGCACTGAGGCGATTTGCTGATGCAGGAAGGCATCATGCACGGGGGCGCGGAAGCGCAGGCGGAACTGGGCAGGGTCAAGCTCGCCGGTATCGATGAGATGCCGGATCGCTTGCAGCAGGTGAATCGGGTTGCGCCATTCGGGATACACGATGCCGCTATGCAGCAGGGTGAATGCGCCGGGATTGAGTGGTTTATTGTCCAGATTCTGTTCGGCAGCGACGAAGGCGGCTTCGTCGTAGCCGTTTTCGATGACGCGAATGCGGCTGGCGGCATCGGGATATCGGTTGCGGTAAAGCCGGGCGGCACCCTCGGTGGCAAAGACACAAAGGCTTGCGCGGGAAAAAACGCGTTGTTCGACCTTCAGGAAGCTTTGCCAGGTGCGCTGGTCGGGTGGATAGCCTTCGTGGGCCATGGGGTCGCGGAAGTCGGCGATCCAGGGCAGACCGCTGAGTCGTGCCAGCCAATAGCCGATCAGATGTGCCGTTGCGATGGGGTAGGTGCTCCAGAGCACGGCCGGCTTGAGTTGACGGATCATGGCTAGTCCGGCCGGTATGGAACCGAGCAGCCAGCTGATCCAGCGATCCGGGAGTGCGATGGAGAGCGGGTAACGGCCGAAGATGGCCAGATGACGAGCACTGTCCAGTGCGAACGCGCGTCGTACCGGGATGTCGTCTGGCGATGCGACTTGTTGAGTTTGCTCGTAGGCCCGGGGGTGGGCCGTCAGGATTGCAGGTTGCCAACCCAGCGAGGGCAAGGCACGGGCAAATCCCAAGGTGCGTTGGATGCCGCTACTGCCTGACATGGGTGGAAAATGGTATGCAATCATCAACACCTTGCGCGGCGACCTGCTCATACGCAGAGCTCACGCAGGTTGGCGACGATGTGATCGAGTTCTTCCTGTCTCAAATCCTGATGGCAGACGAGTTGATAGACATGATGCGACCATTCCTTGCCACTGTCGCCGGGGATCGTCGGTGTGGTCGGCCAAAGGTGATCCCATCTAAACAAGGGGACTCGTCGCGTACGCAATGCATGGTAGGCCGGATCGGGGCGATTCACCCATAGCGGAAAAACATAGGGGGCACAGTCAGCAGGTAACTCAGGTCTTAGCGGGTGGAAGTGGATTGAGCCCGAGAGCGTCTGGGCCAGGTAGGCGTAGTTGCGGCGACGATTGGCGACGATTCTTTCGAGGGTGGCATGACGGGCAACCCAACGACAGACGTGGGCCATGCGAGTGCCTGCCAATTGGGGTTCGATTGTCTCGGTGGGGTTTACATCGTCGCTGTCGGTGCCGGCTGGGGGGGCTTGGGGTTCAGGGGAAGAATTTCTTAGGCGTTGCTTGAGGGTGAACAGGCCTTGCAAGATGCCATTCAAGCCCGGCAGGGCTCGGTGGCGCACACCTTCTTCAAGGATATCCAGCGCTGCACGAACCTGTTTGATGACGCCGTGCCGCTGTAGTGCGACGTATTCCGGTTGTTCGCGGTTGCAGATGAGGCAGCCGCCTTCCGGGACGGGCAGGAATTTGGTCAGGCTGGCAATCGCCAAGTCGCCCCATTGGCCGATGTTGCGATTGCCTGCAATGCCGAACAGGGCGTGGGCGCAATCTTCGATCAGGGCGATGTCGCGTTCGTCGCACCACGCGCGCAGTTGCTCCATGGGTTGCGGCAGACCGAAGTAGTGGGGTGCGATGATGGCGCGCGTGTCGGGGCGTGCCAGCGCAGAGGTGGATTCGAGTTCGATGCGGCCGGTTGCGTCGATGGGGCAGAAGATCGGGTCGCCGCCGAGCGCGACGATTGGTGCAACCATCGTCGGGCAGTGATAGGTGGGAACGAGGACTGACTTGCCTGCGGTGATGCCAAGTATTTTCAGAGCCTGATAGATGGACGCCCGGCCGCTGGTGGTGAATGCCAAGCGCGGCGCATCGAGCAGGCAAGGGATCGAAGATGCATTGTTGCCTGAGAAAGTATCCCAGCCGAAGACGGGAAGACGCGGTATGGGTCGGGAAGGGATAAATGACATGATCAGCGCATGATTGTAGGGGAGATGCAATCGATCATGACGTTTCGATGCCGTCTCGCCAGTGCTGACTTTCTATTGGTTTGTTTGCAATGCACCGGGTAACCCTCGGTCGAGGGAGGTCAGTTGACGGGTGCCGATGGGTAGTGTGAATTCGGCTGTCGGGATGAGTTCGTCGGATAGCTTCTCGGTAACGAAGCTAAGCCATCGCAATGGTGATGATTTTGGCAAGGTAAAGTCAAGAGTATCTGGGTCTTTCAGCATGTTGGGCATTGCCGGCAGGTTGCCGTGGAATTCCCCTCGGGAAGCCAGTGTGAAAAGCCCCAGTCCGGCCGTTAGGTTGTTGATGGCGAAAACTTTGGGCGGTGTTGGAAACTTGTCGAAAGGGGCGCGCAGGAACCATGTTCCGGTGAGGCGTTCGCTGTACAGGGTGTTGTGGGCGAGGGTGAGCTGACTCTCGGGCCAGTTGTCTCCTTCTTCCCCGTAAGAGATGACGATCGGGTTCTGGGTCTTGTCGCTTTGGCCGACGATGTTGCCGATGAGGGTAGCGATACCACCGTTGGGTAGGTCGATTTCGTACGAGGCTTCGCCGCCGGGGCCATCGTGGATGAGGCTGTAGCGGATGTCGCTGACTTTAGCCCGTGACTTGATCAGGTGACCACGAAATCCGCCATGGAAGCGACTACCGATGATGGCAAGTCGCCCGATACGGCCGACATACAGCAGGTGTGGTAGGGAATCCATTTGGCGTGGGGCCTGCGCGAACAGGCTATTCTCGATAGTCAGTTCGGCATCGCCAAAATTTGCGGTGAGTATGCCGTTCTGGTTATCGAGAAAGCTGCAATTTCGAACCCGCAGCTTGCCTTTCTCGAAGCGGATTCCAGCGCCATTCCGGTCTGCGACGCGTGCGCCACGGAATTCGATGTTTTCGATGCGGAAATCGCCATTGCGGATGACCCAGATGGCTTTGCCTTCGGCACTCTTGCCATCGGCGATGAGCACGGGCCGCTGGCCAATGCCGCGGATGGTGAGTTGCTTTTGGGGCCAAGAGGCTACGTCGCCACGGTATTCGCCGGGGAGGATTTCGACTATGTCGCCGTCCTTGGCCAGGCGGGCGGCGTCGGAGATTCGGGTGATCTTCTCGCCAGGGCCGATGCGTAGGGTGACGGCGTGGGCTGCCGGGATGAGTATGGCAAGCAGGAGGGCAACGAGCAACCGGGGCGATGTCATTTGGGGGGTATTGTGCCGTATAGCCAGCGCTGACTTTCCCGTTCAGCCGGCTTTGCGCCCCTGGATAGTGAGCAGTAGCACGAGGAAAAACAGGAATGCGACCCGCGGTACATCGAGCAGGCTGTCGAACAGGCCGACAACTAGAAAACCGACGATGCCTGCGGCCATGGCAGGCGCGTAAGGATGGTGGGATCGAATGCCCGTGAGTGATCGAATCGCCGCTACTGCGACGAGTGCCATGAAGGCTGCGAGTCCGAGTGCGCCTTGCTCGAACAGGACGTGAAGGAACAGGCTCTTCATGTGCCAAGGCATGTGGTGGCGATCGCTGGTGAAGAACCAGCGTGACATGTCTTCCGAAAAGTTGCCATTGGCGAGTATCTGCTTTCCAGTGGGATCGGTGAGGGTCAGGTTGTCGAGGTCGACGCGCCCCCCCTGGGTCTCGATGGCCATGGAAAACGCGATGAATTGCGGGGCGTACCAAGCGCCACCAAGACGAGGAACGTTGAATTCGAGGGCTTGGTGCTGCCAGGTGGGATCGATCGAGCTGACGACGATTTCTCGCCCTC
>DJVD01000047.1 GCA_002440805.1 Chloroflexi bacterium UBA6265 | reverse complement strand
AGGATGAATCGGTGACGTGTGGCGAGCGCTCAGTACCGCTCACCCATCGCGAATACGTGTTGTTGGAGACATTGGTGCGCCGAGCCGGCCAAACGGTGCCGCGTGACACGCTACTTGAAAAGGTGTGGGGATACGATTCCGATCCGGTTGGCAATGTGGTGGAACTTTACGTCCACTACGTCCGGCGTAAACTCGCTACCCTCGGCGAACCGGGCGAGAACCTGATCACTACGGTGCGCGGCGTCGGCTACCGGATCGAGCGAGGTTACCAAGGATGATTACCTCCATCGAACGCAAACTTGCTTTCCTCAACGTCTCGGTGGTGGTTGCCATTATCGCCCTGATCGGCGTTGGCACGTGGATCCTGTTGGCCCGCTCTCTCGACCGCGAGGCCGACACATCGCTGGAAATCCGGATTCAGTCGACCCGGGCCACACTCACCAACCTGCCATCGATGACGCCGCGACAATCCGGTCAAAACGCCGGCCAGGGCCAGGATGGCAATCAGAAAGCAAAGGCCAACGTCAGCGATGTGGATACCGAAGATCTGCAGGAACAGCAGGAGGAGTCGGACGAGGAGCGCGATGAGGAAAGCCGCGATATCGTGACCAGTGGCGACACCCTTGTATTTGTTTTCGATGCAAACGCAAATCTTGTCACCAATCGCCGCAATATTGTCCTCAATCGGATCCCGGATGTTGATGGCGTCCATGCAGCCCTGGATGGCGATTCTGATACCCGATTTGTCACGATCGACGGCGAACGCCTGCGCGTCCGCACAGAACCGGTGTATTACGACGGCGAAGTGGTGGGTGCAATCCAGGCCGCCCGGTCCGAAGCGGAGCACGATGACGAGTTGGTGCTTGTGCGCACCATGACCCTGATTGGTACAGGAATCGGCGTACTGGTGGCCGTGCCAGCTGGAATCTATCTCACACGCCGCGCGATGACCCCCATCAACGATGTGCTTCACCGCCAGCGATCATTCGTCTCCGATGCCGCCCACGAGTTGCGCACACCGCTCACGGTACTGCGGGCAAATGCCGAGGTCCTCACCCGCACCCCGGATCTCACGCGCCAGGCACTGGACCAGCAATTACGGGCGATGATGGGGGACGTAGATGATATGTCCCACCTTGTCGACGAGTTGCTCCAACTCAGCCGGGTGGACACTCCTGACTATGCCGTCGAGGTGGGAGAAATGTCTCTGAAGCCGGAGATCGATCGGGCCATAACCATGCTGGGGCCGCAGGCGGCCCAAGGCGGCGTCGCCCTCAAGGTTTCCGGGGAGGATCTTCAGGTTCGCAGCAATCCGGATATGGTCGGGCAGGTTGTCCGAATCGTGCTCGAGAACGCGATCAAATACACCCCCACTGGTGGCTCGGTGCAGGTTTCCACCCAGCGACACGGAGATAAGGCGGTTATCGAAATACGTGATACTGGCATCGGCATCCAGCCGGCAGACCTTCCGTATGTCTTTGATCGCTTCTATCGCGCCGACAAGGCTCGCACGCGATCGAACGGCACCGGTCTTGGCCTTTCCATTGCGCGCGGACTGGTGACCCTGCTCGATGGCACAATCACCCTGGAGAGCACCCCCGAACAAGGAACGACCGTTCGCGTCACGCTGCCCATCGCCTGAACGCAGCACGATGGTCGTGCCCGATGCCGGTTCAGGTACCCCGTACATCAGCACATCCGCGTATAATTTGGCCATTCGAATACCAGCTCTTACGTGCCCACATCCACGGGCAAGCCATATCGCCAACGGAGGCAGATATCGTGACCGCTCAATCCCAGCGCCTGCTGGCCGATACGTCGGCAATCGACACCCCTCAGCTGATCGTTTCTGAGGAAATCATGCAGCGCAACATCGCCGAAATGGCGTCGTTTGCCAAGAGCATTAAGGTGCAACTGCGGCCACATATAAAAACACACAAATGCCTCGAGATTGCGCGGCTACAGGTTGCAGCAGGGGCTGTGGGAATCACCTGCGCCAAGGTGGGCGAGGCAGAGGTGATGGTGAATGAGGGCGGCATCGATGATGTGTTGCTTGCTTACCCAATTGTCGGCCCGCTGAAATACCAGCGAATTGTGACGCTGATGGAGAAAGCGCGTATTGCCGTTGCTGTGGATAGCACCACCGCCATCGAGACCATTGGCCGGGCGATGGCGCATCACGAGCGCGAAATTGACATCTACATCGAGGTCAACACGGGCCAGAACCGCTCCGGCGTGATGTGGGGCCAGGAATCGGTGAAGATGGCGCAACTGATCGATCGCCACCCGAACTTGCGTCTGAGCGGAATCATGACCCACGAAGGTCATGTAGCGTTTGCAGACGTCAGCCAAATCGCAACCGAAGCCAGGGCGGCCGGCGAGAAAATGGTGGAAACAGCGGAGATGATTCGCCGGCACGGAATTGGCCTGAAAACCGTGAGCGTCGGCTCCACCCCCGCGGCCCGCATTACCCCCGCCGTTCCTGGCATCACCGAAATGCGACCGGGCACGTATGTCTTCAACGACAGTTCCCTCTTCCGCTTCGGCGACACCTGGACGGTGGATGACTGCGCGGCGCGCTTTGTCGCCACGGTCGTCAGCCGCACGGCAGACGATCGCTGTGTGATCGATGCCGGCTCGAAAACGCTGGCACTTGATCCCAGCAAGGCGCACGAAGGCCACGGCTATATCGTTGGTCATCCCGACGTGGTCATCACCAGGCTCAGTGAGGAACATGGGGTATGCCAACTTCCTGCCGGTGAGCAGGGGTTCCAGGTGGGCGATACGGTTGAGGTGATTCCCAACCATATTTGCCCGACGGTGAACCTGATGGACCAGATGGCGATTGTGCGCGATGGTAAGGTGATTGATTACTGGAAGATTGCCGCACGGGGCAAGGTGCAGTAGGAGCAGGGAATGGCACCAGCATTGATTTTGGTTGATATCCAGCAGGGTCTCGACGATCCGTGGTACGGCGTGCGAAACAATCCGGATGCCGAGCGGAATGCTGGTCGCTTGCTCACGCTGTGGCGTGAACATGGTTGGCCGGTGGTGCATATCCAGCACCTTTCCACCAATCCGGAATCGCCGCTCTATCCCGGCAAGCCGGGGGTGCCACACAAGCCGGAAGTCACCCCGCTGCCCGGCGAACCAGTGATGACCAAGCATGTGAACAGCGGGTTCATCGGCACCAACCTGGAGCAATGGCTGCGGGATCACCAGATCGAGGATGTCGTTATCGCCGGATTGACCACCAATCACTGTGTGGAAACAACGACCCGGATGGCCGGGAACCTGGGATTTAACGCGACGCTGGCTCACGATGCTTGCGCCGCCCATGACCTGGCGGGATTGGACGGCACGCACTATACCGGCGAACAGGTGCATGCCATGAGCCTGGCCAATATCGCCAGCGAGTTTGCCGAGGTGCGTTCAACCGCGGAGATTGCAAAGCAATTCTCGTGACCTGCTGAAAACGAGCAAGGGCCGGAGCGATGATCGCTCCGGCCCTTGCTCGTTTTC
>DJVD01000151.1 GCA_002440805.1 Chloroflexi bacterium UBA6265 | reverse complement strand
GGATTTCCGAAGCGACGATCTCGCGTCGCCAATTCACCCTGGGTACTGCGTTTGCGGGCGCGGGCCTTTTTCTGCCGCTGCGCCAGGCTGGGGTCCTGGCCGATCATCATGATTTCAGCGGCCTGGATCTCCCCACCCTCGATGTCACCGTCACTGCCGATGGCTACGAAGGCATTCCAGATTCGCTCGAGGCCGGTCGGTACCTGGTGACCGTGACAGCGGGCGAAGACACAGGCGAGTTCGGCGGAGGCGTTGCCTTCCTGCAACCGTCCGGCATGACGGGAGATGAGTTTATCGCCATGCTCGGCGAAATGATGGGCCCGCCTGAGGGCGAAATGGCGGCAACCCCCATGGACTCCTCAGCGGAAGCGAGTCCCGTCGCCGAGGGTGGAGAAATGATGGGTCCGCCCCCGTTCTTCTTCGAGTCGCTGTTGGCGGGTGGCGCTTACGCACATGCGGGTGAATCGACCCAGGTTGTGCTTGATCTGCCACCCNNGGCAGCTGGGTAGCGTGGGGCGACGATCCGTCCTCACCCCAGCAACCGGTCGCGTTCGAGGTCACCGGTGAGATGCCGGCGGAGCTGCCTGAACCGGGTTCCGGCGCTACGCTGACCATGACCGAATATGCAATTGAAGTGACAGCCGGAGAACTGACAACCGGATCGTACGTGGTGCGGGTAGACAATGCCGGTGCCCAACCTCACTTCGTGGGTATCGTGAAAGTTCGCGATGGTCTCACGGAAGAACAACTCACTACTGCCCTGGATGAGGAAATGCAGTCTGCAATGACCGGCACACCTCCTGCATACTCCGACTTTAATCCGGACGAGGAAACTGACGACGTAGCGTTTTCCGGCACGCAGTCCACAGGGACGAGTCAGTGGATTCAGTTGATGGATGTGCAGGCGGGAACCTACGTGTTAATCTGCTTCTTCCCGGACATCAAGGATGGAGCACCGCATGCATTCCATGGCATGTACGAGATCGTGGAGATCGCCGGATAGTCACGACATCGTCCTTTTTCAGGAGGGCCCAATTAAGGGGCCCTCTTTCCCATTTCTGGCCGGTACCAGAGGTCGTGAAGGGGGATGCTGCCTGGCAATCGACAGCCGGCCCCCACCGTGGCCCAGATCATAAAAGTATGGGGGGGGCGGGTTTCAGTTTGGTGTTGGAGATGCCCGGCATCCCTGGCGGCCTTCGAGGCCGCCAGCGGCCGTCGCCTCAATCGGGATAGGGCTGCCGGATGCCCATGCACAACCTGCGGGCCCCAACAGACCGGCGCCAGGTTGATGCAATGTCGGCGCGGGCGGCTCCACCTCCGCTAACCGCCCGGCACGGGCATACAACTTGCGGTATGCTGCCCGCCAGAGAACTGAGGTTAGCGCCCTTGTCTCGCCGCCCGTTCAGTGCACGTTCGTGCAGGAGACCTATCGGTGCCAAACAGAAGACCCGCCGACATTTATCGCCCTCTCGGTGAAAACGCAGGTATTCGCAGGCCAAGAGGTCCTTTTTGGAACACCCGAAGAAAGCTTGGTTCCTGGCTGGTTCAGGGAGCACCTCGCGAGATTGAGGGTCCACACGAAAAGGAAGGACATCACCCGAAGCATCCGTGGTGGCAGGTGATGTGCCTGACTGGTGTGGATTACTTCTCCACACTTGGTTATCAGCCGGGCATCGCGGCTTTGGCGGCTGGGTCGCTGGCACCGATGGCAACGCTCATCCTCGTGCTGGTGACGCTCTTTGGAGCACTCCCGATGTACAAGCGTGTGGCGATTACCAGTCCGCACGGTGATGGTTCGATCTCGATGCTTGAGCATTTGCTCACCTGGTGGCAAGGGAAGTTGCTCGTGCTCGCATTGATCGGCTTCGTGGTGACCGGTTTCGTTATCACCATCACGCTTTCCGCGGCCGATGCTACCGCCCACATCACAGAGAACCCTTACACCAGGTTTCTTCATGGATATGAAGTGCCGATCACGCTCTTACTGATTACACTCCTCGGCGCAGTGTTCCTGAAAGGATTCGGCGAGGCGATTAGAGTCGCCATCGTGCTGGTTGGTATCTATCTCGCCCTCAATGTGGTGATTATCGTTCGTGGCATTTTGGAAATCGCCGCTCATCCGTCCGTTCTGTCGGAATGGCGTCAAACCCTGACAGTGGACTATGACAATCCACTGCTCATGATCGGCGCAGCCCTCATCATGTTCCCCAAACTGGCACTTGGTCTCTCCGGATTCGAAACCGGCGTGGTGGTGATGCCACTGGTTGAGGGTGATGAATCCGACACCGAGCTCAGACCGGCGGGACGGATTCGAAATACGCACAAACTCCTCACGGCGGCTGCCGTGATCATGAGTGTGTTACTCCTCAGCAGTAGCCTGGTTACGACCTTGCTTATTCCTCACGGCGAATTTGAGGAAGGTGGAGATGCAAACGGCCGTGCCCTGGCCTACCTTGCCCATTTGTACCTGGGGGATGGCATCGGCACGGTGTACGATCTCAGCACGGTCACCATACTTTGGTTCGCCGGTGCCTCTGCCCTTGCCGGCTTGCTCAATATTGTGCCAAGGTACCTGCCACGATACGGCATGGCGCCGGACTGGGCTCGCGCAACTCGCCCACTGATCGTGATTTTCACGCTCATTTGTGCAGTGGTGACGATCCTGTTCAAGGCCGATGTCGATGCGCAGGCGGGGGCGTATGCCACGGGCGTGCTTGCCGTTATCACCTCCGCGACTGTTGCCGTCACGCTCGAGGCGCGGCGACGTGCCCAATCTCGTGCCACATTGGGGTTTGGTATCGTCGCCCTGATTTTCATTTACACGACTACCGTCACCATTGTTGGCGATCTCAAGGGCCTGCAAATCGCGACGTTCTTCATTGTCGGGATCGTCGTGGTTTCGCTGGTATCAAGGGCAGCCCGCTCGACCGAGTTGCGCGTGTCAGAGGTCGTGTTTGATCCACTTGCCGAACAACTCATCGCGGAGGCTGCGAAGGACGGCTCTATCCGCATTATCGCCAACCACCCGGATGATCGTTCGCATCGCGAATACCTGCTCAAGGAACGCGAAGAACGCGAAGCCAGCCACATCCCCGAAGGCGATGCGGTGCTCTTCCTTGAGGTAACCGTGCGCGATGCCTCCGAATTCAACCCCGCGCTATCTGTCCACGGCCATCGCATCGGCGGGTTCCGCGTGTTGCGGACTGAAGGATCGGCCGTCCCCAACGCGATCGCCGCC
>DJVD01000218.1 GCA_002440805.1 Chloroflexi bacterium UBA6265 | reverse complement strand
TTGCTGGCCGCGGGAAGCCTCCGGTGCGCTACCGGATGAGCATCCAGCCAGCAGCATGATGGCAAGGGCAGCCGTTACCGTGATAGTAGAAGATCGACGCTTAGTCACCCAGATTCTCCACATCCCGCTGACGGGATGGTGATTGATACGTACCGAAGGCTTCCTGGTATTCATCGGCGACATCCATGGCCGACTTGTGGACGTAAATGCGAGTCGTTTGCGGGCTGGCATGTCCCAGGATTGTCTGGACCGTGCTTTCGCGCACCCGTCGACGCACCAGTTCGGTGGCGAGGCCATGGCGGAAGCTATGCGGCGTGACATCGCTCTCGATCCCGATTTCATTGCAGAGTTCGGCCACAATGTGCTCCACGGTGCGCGGGCTGATGGCGGAACCGGGATTGCCGGCGCGATCTCGACCGCTGAACGCAGGGAATGTACCCGATCCGCGGGCAACATCGCCACGTGCCTGCCAATACTGCGTCAGTACCCGTGCTGTCTCAGCATCGAAATGCACGGTTCGACTCTTGCCACCTTTGGCGCGGTAGATGCTGGCAGTGCCTGCCTCCAGGTCGATATCCGCTCGTCGCAAGGCACAGAGCTCACTCACGCGTACACCGGTACGGTACATGAACAGGATCATCGCCCGTACCTTGAGACGCCTCAACTCAATCAGTGGTTTCTCTTCGCGTGGCCCGGTGAGCACGTAGGTGACGATGGTGTCGAGATCGGACATTTTCACATCGGGTGGGGGAGGAGTGAAGCGAGGCATCATGGCAGCCAATCGCACCCGGATCCTGTCAGTTGGCAAATTAGGATGGTGGTCGTAGGCGCTGAGCCAACTGCAGAACTTGCGAACGGCGGCGAGATTGTTCTGGGCGGTACGCATGGCGCTCACCTCGGCAGGCGAGCGGACATCCTGCGGCACGATGAGCGAGGCGAACTCGGTGATGTGGCGTACCTCGATTTGCGAGACAGGCGTTGTCGCTGGATCGATGCCTTCATGGCGGGCGAGATGATCAACAAATTTGCGGATGCCCTGGCGGTATGTTCGCTTGCTGCGCGGCGCCAGGCGGAGATCACCGAAGAACATCTCTTCGGCGGCGGTGATGGTCATGACTGGATGTGGTGTGGAATCGCTCATTGGTGACCTCCCGTCAATCGAATGGACTGTACGTACATTATTATACGCAAATATCGCCGCGGAATCCAGTGGTTGGCGACTACGGGTCACATGTGATGCAAATCCAGGTGGCACGTTCCTGTTCGTCGCAATGATCCCCATCCGGGTTCGGGTTCAGCGGGGTGTAGGAGTATAATCAGCGGGATTTGAGTTGCCCCGTTCGCGAACGCCCAGCCGGAGATCAAGATGGATATCGTCGCCCAAATGCACGCCACACTCGCCCAAACGGTGATGTACTACTTTTTTGCCATTGGGGTGTGGGGTTTAATTGAGTACATTCGGGGCGGCGAACTGGGCGGTAATATTGGTGGCGCCTTCGTGATTGGGCAGGTTGTTGTTGGTATCCAGGTTATCCTGGGCCTGGTCATCCTGGCCGGTGGATTCACCGTGCAATCGGTGCACTTCCTGTATGGAATTACGGCCATCATCTCGATGCCATTCGCCTGGAGCTACATGCGCTCTCGTCATCCGCGTCAGGCGCTGGCTGTGTATAGCCTTGTCGCCCTGTGGATTTGCGGACTCGCAATCAGGGGCATAGTTACCGGCGGAGCATAAGGTTAGAGATCGAGGGTCAGCTGCCCGCGACGTGGCAATGTCTCTACTGGAGCAAAGGCGATCACAGCCTCGCTGCGCGTGGAGAACCAGGGCGCGAAGGGTTTCGTGCGAGGGAGCGCGCGCACATCGAACCGCATATCCTCAGTCGCGAGTTTCTCCCGCACCGTTTGTTCGGCCAGAGGATGCATATTGTTGTGTTCGCTCACGTGTGCCAGCCGAATAACGGGATTACGGTTATCCTTCGCCAATGTTTGCACCAATGCCGTGCCGCTATCCGAATTCGCGAGATGTCCCTTGTTTGAACGGACTCGCTCCTGCAGATACCGAGGGTAGGGTCCGGTGAGGAGCATATGCTCATCGTAGTTGGATTCGAGAATAATCAGGTCACTCGCCTGCAGGTATGGCATCAATTCCTCGGTGAACGAACCAAGATCGGTTAGCAGGGTGGTGCGTGATCCATCCGGTAGCTCCAGCATGAAACCGGTGGGCTCGGCAGCGTCGTGCATGACGCGCAGCGGCCAAACTGTGATGGCGCCAAACTTTTCTGGTTGGAATGCCCGTGCTGTCACCTTGTTCGGGTGGTTGGCCACACTGCGCTGGCTGGTGCCCGCAGTGGCAAACACAGTGATGTCATCTCGCAATACGCGGGGCAACGTGCGGATGTGATCGCTGTGCTCGTGNNGCCTGGATCGTCCGAATGCCGACCCCGCAATCGATCAGCATGACCTGGGATCCGGCCGTGATTACGAACGCGTTTCCACTGCTGGAGCTGCCAAGGCTCTGCACCGAAATGCCGTGATCAATGCCGAATCGTGATTGTGCTGCCAATGGCATGGGGGAACGACTATCCTTGGTCTACAACAGGCGAGAAACTGCCGGGTGTGCAGTATTATTCCCCTGATCGTAACATGAACAGCCACGGCCAGTGACCCGGTGGCAAACCTGGAGACTCATCTACTATGAACCGTTTCCGTCGCCGCCCGGTCGCCCCAACCGCTTCTGCTGGCACACAGAAAAGAAGCAGATTCAAGATTTCAGCAAGCACCAAACGGAGCCTGGCGATCCTGCTGGTTCTGGCCGTC
Organism: Chloroflexi bacterium UBA6265; assembly: GCA_002440805.1. Taxonomy (GTDB): domain Bacteria; phylum Chloroflexota; class Chloroflexia; order Thermomicrobiales; family UBA6265; genus UBA6265. The sequence goes on along the minus strand of DJVD01000218.1, from coordinate 224 downwards.
GTCGGGCTATTGATGTTTGTATCGGCACCGTTCTGGATTAACTGGATCTGGTTCGGCAGTGTTGGCTACCGNNTTGTTGCCGCCATCCTTTTCCTGACCAATGTGAAGCTTGCTCTTCGAAACACCAAAAAGTTCGATGTTGGTGAGGACGGTCGCGTAGGCCGCGCCGGCAACTCAATTATCAATTGGCTGGCCATCCTGGGCTCTGCCGTAGTGGCGTTCAT
>DJVD01000211.1 GCA_002440805.1 Chloroflexi bacterium UBA6265 | reverse complement strand
CTGCTGCGGGCCTAATCTCAGATGATACGCCGGCCGATGGGTGAATCCCCCTCGGCCGGCGTGCCGGTTGGGTCTATCCGTGACCGGTGTGGGCCTGCAACAGTGCCGGGAGATCGGCGAAAACGAAATCCGGCAGGATCTCGCTATCTGTGAGCATCTCACGTGAAGTCAGGCCGGTGAGCACCAGCGCTGTCATCATGCCGGCCCGTTGGGCGGAGAGGATATCGGTATCAAGCCGGTCTCCCACCATCACCACATCGGCCGGCGCCAGGCCCATATGCTCGGCCGCTTTGGTCATCATGAGGGGCTCGGGCTTGCCAACAACCAGGGGCGTAACCCGGCTGGCAACGGTAATGCCAGCAATACAGGCTCCTGCCCCAGGCTGGTACCCGGTTTCGGTCGGCAAGCGATCATCGGCGTTGGTAGCTACGAACTTCGCGCCGTTCTCGATTGCCTCCACTGCCCGCGCCATCCGTTGATAGGTGAAGTCGAAATCGAGCCCGGCAACCACCACTGTTGCTTCTTTTGGATCTGCATCTTCCGCCAGGATCCGGAAACGCGTACCTTGCTGCAAGATCGAGGGGATTGAGGGCTGACCAACGCACAAGACCATGGCATCCTCGGCAATGTCTGGATCGTTCTGAAGGACTTCGCGCGTGACGGTTGTCGAGGTTTGGATCTGGTCCGCTTCCACCTTTACTCCCATAGCCGCCAAACGCTCGACGAAATCTTTCTGGGTGGCGGTGGAATTGTTGGTGCCAAGCACAAATGGCACATCCTTGAGGCGGAGCGAATCAAAGAGATCGCTGACCCCGGGAAGAAGGCGGGAACCGACGTAGATCACGCCGTCCATATCGAAAACGAACCCTTTCGCCGATCGTAATCGATCGTAAAGGCTGGTCGGTTCGGTCTGGACGTCAGTCATAATGATTCTCCGCAAATGGCCGCATGCCGGGGGCAATTCTACCTGAGTGCCTTCACCAGCGCTTCATTGAACATTTCCAGGTCTCCCGGAACGCGGCTGGTAATAAGATTGCCATCCACAACGATGGCTTCATCGATGTAATTGCCGCCGGCATTCCTGATGTCATCGCGAATTTTGTTGACGGCCGTGAGCGTTCGGCCCTTGAGTACATCGGCCGAGATAAGCAGCTGGGCGCCATGGCAGATGGCAGCAACGGGCTTTCCGCTTTGAACGAAATCTCTGGTAAATTCGACGGCCTCGTCGTCGATCCGTAAATTCTCGGGAGAGCCTCCGCCGGGAATCAACAGCAGGTCGAACTCATCGGCTTCCACATCGGCAAACGTGGTATCCGGCGTTTCGGTGCCGCCCTTTTTGCCCTTGATGACATCTCGCGTCAAACCAATGATGGTGACGTTGGCGCCCGCTGATCGCAGTGCATCCACAGGTGAGGTGTGTTCGATATCCTCGTAGTTATTCGCCAAAACGACAGCGACATTCTTCCCAGAATCAGACATGTGCGCGACACTCCTTGCTAACAACCGCTTATACAAGCGTACTGTCTTCGTTACCGGGTGTCCTACACGGACACCTCATAAGGAGTAGCACGATGAATGCCAGACCGACGTTGAGTGAAATGGAAGCCGCAATCCTCGGGATGATTTCGGAGGATCGCATTGTGGAGTTTCATCGTGGACTCGTGCAGATTCCGTCCGTGAATCCTCCTGGCGATTGCGTTGAAGCAATTGCGTATGTGGAGAGACCATTCCGCGAGGCTGGATTTGAGTGTGAACTGATCGACAACGATCCGACCCAGCCTAACCTGATCGCCAGGTACGGCCCAGAGGGCGGCAAGAAGTTGCTAGTCAACGCCCATGTGGATGTTGTTCCCACCGGGGAGCGAAGCGCCTGGAGATTCGATCCGTTTGGTGCCGAGCAAGAAGACGGCAAGGTATATGGGCGCGGCGCTGGTGACGACAAAGCCAGTGTGACGGCCCAGGCTATCGCCTCATTGCTGCTCAAGGAATCGGGCATTCCACTCAAGGGTCAGCTTATTTATACCGTCGTCTCCGATGAAGAGAGCGGGGGTGTGCATGGCGCGGCGCTTGTTTCGGAACGGGTTCCCGATCCGGATTGGGCGATCGTTGGCGAGCAGACCCTGAATCGCGTCGCGATCGGCGAAAAGGGCGGCGCTGGCTGCGACATCATCGTCCACGGCAAGACTGCGCACGGAGCCCTGCCCTGGGAAGGCGCAAACGCGATCGAGGGCATGGCCGAGGTGATTGTTGCGCTGAGGCGCGAATTGTGGCCAAAACTCACCGAGCGCACTCACTGGGCCTTCAAGCCGTCCAGCGCGTCGGTCAATATGATTACAGGTGGCGTCAAGGCGAACGTGGTGCCGGATTATGCCAGTATCTTTATCGACCGTCGCATCGTGCCAGGTGAAGATCCGGATGAATGCCGGGCCGAGATCCTGGCGATTGCCGAACAGGCGATCCAGAACGTACCTGGGTGCCGGGTAGAGCTTGCGGCCCCGCGCTTCGGCAAAAAGGCCTCTGCGGCGGAGCTGGACGATCCATTGGTGGTAGCCATGCTCGGAGCCAATGAGGCAATCGGTGCCAATACCGAGCCCACCG
>DJVD01000283.1 GCA_002440805.1 Chloroflexi bacterium UBA6265 | reverse complement strand
AAATTGGGATAGGGATTAAACGTGACTGCACCAACATCGCGAGAAGCAACCCACAGGAACCCGATCAGGGCGCCGATGGATGCCGCCATGACGACAACGTCTGGCCGCCGCAACGGATGCTCCCGATAACGAGTTCTTCTGCCCCCGAATTGCGGCGCACGCAGCACACCAACGCTGCCTACCCCACAGGTGATTGCGCTAACCCACAACAATCGTCCATCGCCGAGGCTGATGGCATAGGCCATCACCAGCAGTCCCAGCAGCAGCAATGACCCCCATAGCGGGTTCTGTTTCCGGTCGTCCTGGGAAGCATGCAGGGAAGCGCCAAAACCACGGGCTTCCAGTGCTTCTGACATGGTTAGTGCCCGATTGAGCGAGCCATCCAGTAATGGCACCACGATTGGCAACACATCGCGTCCGGACCGGATTTCATGGCCACGAGCCGACTGGGCTTCGCGTATCTCCGCCAAGGCCTGGGATGCTCCCGGGACGAACGACCATGCCACGGAGCCCGAGACAGCCAGCGGGGCCAATCTGCGGGGCAGCACCCGGGTGAGGGCAATCCAGTTGAGTCCGGCGGCAGTGGTGACGCCGGTGAGCACAAGCGTGATCATCGCCAGGCCACTCACGAGCCCGTAGATAATCGCGTTCCAGGTGATGCTCCATCCCAACCCCGGTATCTCCCACGCAACCTGGTTGCCCGTGCGCACAGTAAGCGCATTGAACAGCACACCGATAACGGCAAACAGCGCGGCCACACGGATGAACCAGCCCCAACGCAGTGCACTTGATGGCAGGGAAACGAGCCGCACGGTGAGAACGATCAGCATCAGTTGCAGGACGATCGCCGGATGTCGGCTCATCAGTAATGGCACGGTGCAGGCCGCCCCCCAGACCAACCATGATCGACTATCCAGCGATGTCATGCGGCTTCCCGGAAGCCAGACCTGGCACGAAACACCAACACGCCAGACGCCAGCACGGCAATACCCAGCGCGCTTGCGGCCGGTGCCCAGGAAGTGGCGGAGTCAGGCTCGGTTGCGGCATGACCTTCGGTGTGAATGGCCGCAACCGGTTTGGCCGCATCCGGGTCGGCACCTGCCTTTGTCGCCAGGTCGCTCATGGTCACAGCTGGCAGGTTTGGTCCATCGCTGCCCCAACTTAGGGCAACCATATCTCCATCCTGCAGCGTTGTCCCGCTCACGCCATTCCCTGCCATGCGCCAGGTATCACCATCGAGGATGTACAGGCGCCAGAACGGCGATGATGAAGTGGTCTGGCATAGTCGCTTTTGACAATCCTCAACGCTACACCCGGTCGGGCCGACTTGGCACACGGCCTCGCCGAGGCCACCAAATCCGACGGTGACGAGGTTAATTTCGGAATGCTTGAGTACATCGAGCACAGTGATCTCGGGTTCCTCAAACGGAACCCACACCCAACTGGTGCTGCCCTCCCCGTAATCGATAATCACGCCTGCCTGGTTGAACGCAGCGGCCCGGGCGGCTGGCGCGAACAACAGCCCGATGCATATCGCCAGAATGGCGATATGCATGCGAAGAGCTCGAATGGACGTTCCTCGGGGCTGCACCACGATCCTAGGCCGCCTTGTCCATATGCATCATTCCCGGAATAACGGGCAGGCTGACGCCGGCTGCGGCGGGAATGACCTGAATGGTGGAGAAGGCATTGTCCGCCACATCGCTGTGCATCCAGTGATAGGCGCCGCTGGCGTTCTGGAAGGTGGTGAGGGCTGTTGTCAGGTGAGTGACATCCTCGCCTATCGCAAGCAGGGCTTGCGCGACAAGCGCTGTGGAGTTGGCATCCGCCTCGCCGCCGACCGAATATGCCGCCCCCTGGTCTGTCACCGTGGTGCGCAGGTAACCAGCGGCGCCAGCAACCACCGGGTTATCGGTGGCCTCGCCAGCAGCAACAAGTGCCTGGAGCACCATCGACGTGGTGTTGCTATCAACCATGGTTTCGTCGGTGGAACCATCCCACGCGAAGCCCCCATTAGCGGCCTGAACGGTGCCAGCGAATTCAATTGATTTGGCGGGAATTTCCGCATCAACCGCAGAGAGTGCCATGAGCACATAGGCGTGATCATACAAGCCGCTGCCATACAGGCCGGTTTCGGCATCGAAACCAGCATCGAGCAGCGATAGTGGATCAACGCCGCCAATTTCAACCTCGTCTGCACCGGCAGCCACCAGCGCCAGCAACAATTTGGCGGCCTGTCCAGTCCCCGTTTCGGCATATGAAGCGGCGACCTCGCCGCTATCCAGCCAGGACAGGGCGGAGTCAATCGGCGCATCAACATCGAGACCAGCTTCGCGGGCAGCAGCCAGGGCGATGATCGCATCCACGGTCGTGCCGGCATCTGGTGCACCAGTCATCCCCAGCCAACTGCCATCGTCCTGTTGCTGGCTCACGAGCCAGTCGACCGCGGCCGGCAAGCCGGGACCCGCCACCGGCGAAGCCAATGGTGTGGCGGCCGGCGTGGCATTCTGCGTGGCAAAGGTGGCAGGCACCATACTGGCCAATACCATCAGCACCAGGGCCAATGCTCGCGTATATGTCTTGTTCAAACCGATCTCCCCTTGTACACCGGGCGAATATTCGCCCAACAAAAAACCTGCTCACGCGAGCAGGTTGGCAAGATGTCGATCGTGGGTGGCAATTATCCCGAAAAATGATCGCCACATGCCTGCACCCCTTGTTTCGCGAAGGGTCTCAAGCGAGTGAAAACCGGGTTTTCTGGCTCAGACCCCGGGCAGGGTCCATACAGTTGCGCGACAGCACCGGTATTGCACCGGTTTACCCCATAAAAGCGTTTTCGCTCGTAGAGCAGTATTAAACTGGTCAGGCGATGATCCACCGCCGTACCGATATGATACAGGACGTTCCGGAAAATCACATTCGGCACAATTCGCATTTAGGCGCGATACTTTGTGCAGGATATATCCGGCGCGGCGGCGCACTCGTTTCGAGGGAACTGTGGACCTGGAACAATCACTTCTGCTTGCGTTGAGTGCGATGATCGCAAGCGTTTTCGGCAGCATGCTTGGCCTGGGTGGCGGCGTGTTTATCGTGCCGCTGTTTACTCTCTGGCTGGGAGTAGATCCCAAGATCGCCATTGGCGCCAGCGCCGTGTGCGTGGTCACCAATTCAGTCGTCGGCAGCCGACGCCACCTGAACAATGGCTTCGTCAATTTCCGGCTTTCGATGATCCTGCAGAGCACCACTGCAGCAGGGGCGATTGTAGGGGCATTAATTGCGCTCGCCATCAGCGCCAACTTCCTCAAGGCCTTACTCGGCATCGTGCTTATGTATGCCGCCATCTCGATGGCGAAGGGCAGTAAGGTGGCCATTCCAAATGCTGCCGATGACAAACACGATCCCATGAACCTGATGTCGGAATACGATGATGGTGGCCAGATTGTTCGGTATGTCCCCGAGCGCCTGAAGTTCGGACTTGGTGTCAGCGGATTTGCGGGCGTACTCAGCGGCATGCTCGGCATTGGCGGTGGCCTGGTGCAGGTGCCGGTGATGAACCTGATCATGAAGATGCCATTGCGGGCCGCAGCTGGTACCAGTAGCTTCATGGTCGGCATGACTTCGGTCGCGACAGCAGCCGTCTTTTATGCCAGTGGCAAAATCGATCCCACCGTGACGGCGCCAGCCATGGTTGGCGTGTTAATGGGCTCGTCACTCGGTTCGGCGCTCACCAAGCGTTTCAAGGTGCATCAGTTAATGGCGGTGTTCCTGGTGATCATGGTTGCCCTCAGCATCTCCATGATCCTGAGCGCGTTCGAAATCTCTATTTGGTAGGTATGATGACGAATTCTCTTCCCCACACCCACCGGTCCACACTCCGCGAGATCAGGCGACGCACCATCGTTTCCTATCAATGGGCGGTCTATGCATCATTTGCGTTTATCTTCGCGGGGCTGATTATCGCGCTGTTCAGCGACCAGACGGTTGGCACGGAGATGGATGCGCCCTCACACGTGCTGCGCCGGATGATCGACTTGCATCCCTCCGGGTTCTTCGGGATGGGGATCGGCATCATGATCCTGGCGCCGATTGAAATGCTGATTGATGCGGCGGTCACGTTTTTCCGCCGGGGTGACAAACGCTACGCGCTGATTACCGCCGCTGTGGCTTTAATCCTGTCGCTATCGATCCTGATCTCGTTCCTGAAGGGATAAGCGCTATGCACACCAGTGTGGCAATCATCGTGGCAATGGAGAGTGAGCGACGCCATCTGGACATACTGATGCCCGGCTGGGAGCAGGTGGAATCTACCGTCTGGCGCACCCTGCGGAACGACGACGTTGTATGTATCGTCAGTGGCATTGGTATGGTAGCCGCAGCTGCCGCCACCGAGCATGCGATCTCAACCTACAACCCAACCATGGTTCTCAACTTTGGCTGCGCCGGGGCGCACACGCGTGACCTGTATCCGGGTGATGTGGTTATCGGCGATCGCCTGGTGCATCACGGCCGCATGCGGTTCGCCGCCGATGGCACTATGGTCCCACTGGAATTCGGCTTCACTGTGCCGGGCGAGATCGATCCTGTATTCCTTTTGGAAAGCAACCACGAACTCGCCGAGCTTGCCATGCAACTCACGGATGATGTGCCGCTGCCGGTATGGCCAAAAGAATTGCGCGTAATCGGCCAGCCTCATCGGCATCCGGAAGTCCGATTGGGAACGATAAGCTCGGGCGATATCTGGCTGCAGGAGCCGGGGTTTATTGATGCTGGTCACGATCGCACCGGATCGCTCTGTGAGGATATGGAAGCGGCAGGTATTGCCCAGGTTTGCGCCCTCCACGGACTGCCGTTCCTAAGCGTTAAGGATATTTCGAACAGCGAGTTCCATATGGCGACGACGTTTGAAGGTTCATCCTCTACCTTGCCGACAAAGGAAGTAGGGTTGCGCTCGGCGACCATCGTCTCCGAGTTAATCGCATTGCTGCGCCGCATGGGGCGACTGGATAACCGACACTATTCGTAAACTGGCGGGCGGACTACCATTGTGCCGTTCGCGGGATCCATCTCCAACACAAGCTCGGGGTGATTCGGTACCAGCAGATCTTCCGGGGAATCGGGACGCTCGCCGATCACCAGCACATCGTGTGCACCGGTTTCGATCAGGTCAGTCACCACGCCGATCGGGTTGCCCACTTCGTCGTTCACCTTCAGGCCAATCAACTGGAAGAGGAAGTACTCGCCTTCGGCCAATGGCCTGGCATCGGTACCGGCGATTTTCACATTCAGGCCGCTCAACTTTGCGGCGGCTTCCGGGGATTCGGTTCCACCAAGTTTCACGAGTGCGCCCTTATCGGTGAACCGGATGCTTTCCAACGGGATCGGGATATCGCGATCGCCAAGGAAGACCGTTTTCAAGGTCTTAAGGTGATCGGGCTCATCGGTAAGGATATGCATACGCATTTCCCCGTGGACGCCGTGCGATCCTCCCAGCCGACCGACAGTCAGGCGAACATGCTCCACCGGGGTGGTCGGCTCGGGACCCCTGGTTTCACGCAATGTTGGGGGGCGTTTACGCACCTTTGCTTTGGGCACGGGGCGCAAACGACGCGGAGCAGCAGATGGGGAGTCGGAAACCGACTCCCCATTGGCGGTGGCTGGCTTGTTCGTGGTGTTACTCTCGTCCTTCAATGTCCAGGCTCACTCGCAGGTGTTCACGGGATCCAACGATCATCAGAATGGAGCGGATCGATTTGGCGATGCGTCCGCCACGGCCAATCACCTTTCCGAGATCTTCCTCGGGAAGGCGTACCTGCACCCGCACGGTCGAGCCGCGCTGGTCGGCAGTGACGCTCACCTGACTCGAATCGTCAACCAACTGGAAGACAATCCACTCCACCATGCCCCGAAGCTGTTCGGAAGCATCAGTTTCGCCTTCGTCAAATTGTGCAAGCGCTTCCTCGGTATCAAAACCAAGACCTTCAGCGCCTTCGGCATCCTCGAAATCGTCTTCGATCACATCAGTGCTGGTGTCGATATCGTCCCGTGGTTCCACCATTACTCCGCTGCTTTCGCTACCGGCTTCTTGTTGTAGAACTTGTCGGCGGGAATAACGCCCTTGCGCTTCAGCAAGCCTTCAACGGTCTCGCTCGGCTTGGCGCCGTTGGCCAGGAAATGCAGCACGCGGTCTTCCTTAACGGTGACCTCGGCTGGTTCCTGCAGCGGATCGTAGGTGCCGATTACTTCGATGTATCGACCATCACGCGGGGAGCTATGCTCGGCCGCAACGATTCGATAAAAGGGGCGCTTCTTGGCGCCCATGCGGCGCAGGCGAAGTTTGATCACAGTAGTTGTTACTCCAATATGCCAACACTGGCAGTTGTATCGATTGTTCTCACCATCGGGTGCCAATTGAGGTGTTGGCAGGTCCGAAATGCTTCAGCGGCGCTCAAGGTAATTCGAGCAAATGACTGCACTGTAGCCATTCCAACGCGCATGAAAGCAAGACCACACAAGGCGGCCTCGATTGATGAGGGTACCATATTTCGGCTCAAATTAGCCAATATCGTCGCTACTCTTGATCCTCGGCCCACGCCAATGCGGCCCGTACGGCCCGCTGCCATCCCTTGTAGCTCGCGGTGCGATCGGTATCGCTCATGGCAGGATCAAACTGACGATCGAGATGCCAATTCTGGCGCAGGTGATCGAGGTCGTTCCACAATCCGACTGCGAGACCGGCAAGATACGCCGCTCCCAGGGCGGTGGTTTCCGGCACCTGTGGCCGCAACACCGGTCGACCGATGATATCCGCCTGGAACTGCATCAGGAAATCGTTGGCCACCATCCCGCCATCAACGCGGAGCTCCGGCAAGTCGGTGTCGACATCCAGCCGCATCGCATCCAATACATCGCGGGTTTGATAGGCAACCGCTTCCAGCGTCGCCCGCACGATCTCGGCCCGCCCACTTCCCCGGCTGAGTCCGAAAATGCTGGCCCGCGCATACGGATTCCAATACGGGGCGCCGAGGCCAGTGAAAGCCGGCACAACGTACACCTCACCGGACGATTCGATCGACGTGGCCATACGCTCAGTGGCGGCGGCATTCTCAACGATCTGCAGCGAATCGCGCAGCCATTGCACCGCCGCACCTGCGATGAAAATGGCGCCTTCGAAGGCATACGTCGGCTTGCCCTCCAACCCCCAGGCGATGGTGGTGAGCATGCCGTGCGAACTCGGTTTCGGCTTGTCGCCGATATTCATCAGCAGGAACCCGCCAGTGCCGTAGGTTTGTTTGGCCATACCGATATCGAAAAGCGTCTGGCCGAAACTGGCGGCCTGTTGGTCGCCGGCATCGCCGGCGATCGGGATCGATCGGCCGAAAATTGCGGGATCTGTCTCACCGTAGATGGTGCTGCTGTCTTTCACCTCGGGCAGCATCGAGTTCGGGATGTTTAGCAGTGCGAGGATTTCATCGTCCCAGGCAAGGCTGTTGATGTTAAACAGCATGGTGCGGCTGGCATTGGAATAATCGACCGCGTGTACGTTGCCACCGGTGAGACGCCAAATGAGGAAGCTGTCGACTGTACCAAAGGCCAGCTCACCGCGCTCGGCCCGCTCGCGCGCACCATCGACATTCTCCAGGATCCATCGAATTTTGGTGCCGGAAAAGTACGGATCAATCACCAGGCCGGTGCGGCTGGCGACCCGCTCGCTCCAGCCTTCTGATTTAAGGTGGTCGCAATAGTCAGCCGTGCGACGATCCTGCCACACAATGGCGTTGTACACGGGCTTGCCGGTGGTGCGATCCCACACGATCGTGGTTTCGCGCTGGTTGGTGATGCCGATCGC
>DJVD01000286.1 GCA_002440805.1 Chloroflexi bacterium UBA6265 | reverse complement strand
CCCGCAAGTTGAACCGCATCCAGCGTGGCCATGCTGAGGCCAGCGCCATTGACGATACAACCGATGGTGCCATCGAGCTTCACAAAGCTGATGCCACTGGACTTGGCATCCATCTCGGTGGGATTCTCTTCGGCCATATCGCGCATTTGCTCGTTTTCGAATTGGCGATACATGGCGTTGTCATCGAAGCTCATTTTGGCATCAAGCGCTTGCCATTTGCCATTGCCATCGATGATCAGCGGATTGATCTCTACCAGTGTGGCGTCTTCCTCCATGAAAATCTTGTAGAGCTTTTCAGCGATGGAGGCGAAACCGTTGACCAGCGATGGATCCAGATCGAGATCGAACGCTACTTCTTTCGCCTGGTAGCCGCGCAGTCCCACCAGGGGATCGGCATCTCGCGTGATGATGGCGTCGGGATTCTCATCGGCCACTTGCTCGATATCCATGCCGCCCTCGGCACTGGCCATAATCATGATCTTGCGCGCCGGGCGGTTCATGACCGCGCTGACATAGACTTCTTTCTGGATATCGGCACCGGCAGCCACCAGCACCTTGTTGACGCGATGGCCCTTGATGTCCATCCCCAGGATCGCCTTGGCGGCATCAAAGGCTTCGTCGCGGTTTTTCACGACTTTCACACCGCCAGCCTTACCACGACCACCCGTATGCACCTGGGCCTTCACCACAACAACGCCGCCCAGTTCGGCGGCGATGGACCTGGCTTCTTCCGGTGTGGTGGCAACCTTGCCCGCATTCACGGGGATACCGTGCTTCGCGAGAATTTCGGCCGCCTGATACTCGTGGATATTCATCCTGCGCCTTTCTCCATGGAGACTTGATCGATGTCCGACCTCCGAACTCGATCTCCTGTCAACTTGCTGAATGAATTCTACCATGGGCCTGACATAATTCAGATGAAGGCAGGTAGATATCGATCGCTAACAATCCAGGAAAATCACCTCGCCTGTAGCCATGTCATACATGGCGCCAACAACCTCGGTGCGACCGGCAGCAATAGCCTCAGATACGAGCGGCGAAATGGTGCGCAATCGCTGCACCTGGCGGCGGACATTCTCCCGTGCAGTTGCATCGTTCAGGTCAACGGGGTTGGTTTCGCGGGCGCGCAGCACGCTGGGTTCCAGGCCATCCATCAACACGAAAATACGCCCGGGCACGCTGAGGCCATTTTGAACCACATTCACCGCCGCCGATACGGCTCCACAGTGGGTGTGGCCAAGCACCAGCAGGAGCGGCACGCCCAGGATATCGACGGCAAACTCCATGCTGGCGAGACCGTAATCGCTGACAAAATTGCCAGCCAACCGCACCATGAACAGATCGCCCGGCATTTGATCGAAAATGAGCTCAGCTCCCACGCGGGCGTCGGCACAGGCGAGAATGGCAGCGATCGGCGCGTGTTCTTCCACCATGGAGATGTGACCGGCGGTGTAATAGGCGGGGTTAATGCCTTCATCAATGTAGCGACGATTTCCATCTTTCAATGCCTGCAGTGCATCGGCCGGGGTCACTTCACCAAGATTCCGGTTTGGGTTTCTGTGGGGGCTCATGGGCATCACCTCTCTTGTCGAACAATGAGATTCAAGATAGCACGTGAGCGGTTCGTCACAAAGCTCACAAAAAAGGTTGTTCGCCACTCCGGAAATTAGAATAGGTGAACGAGGGTGTACACCGGCAAAGAACCTGCTATAATGGGTCAACCGAGACGTTTCCCAAAGGTGGCTCTCGAACCCGCGTAGCATAACTGCTGCGCGCGTTTGTGCGCAGTCTGTTCAAGGACGCGAACCGGGAGAAGTTTTTCCGTGTTTGGCCCGCGAACGCTATAGGCTCCGGGCAAGAGAGGTTCAGAAGAAAATGAGCGATCGAACGCTTACCTGCCGTGATTGCGGCAACGAGTTTACGTTCACAGCAGGTGAGCAGGATTTTTACACGTCTCGCGGTTTCTCGGATCCGCAGCGATGCCCAACCTGCCGACAGCAGCGCAAGACCCAGCGCAACAGCGGCGGCGATAGCTACGGCGGTGGCGATAGCTACAGCGGTGGCGGCAGCAGCTACGGCGGCGGTTCCAGCTACGGTGGCGGTAGCCGCGGTGGCAGCAGCTACGGCGACAGTGGTGCCCAGCGCACACTTTACCCGGCAACCTGCTCGGAATGCGGCAAGCAGACCGAAGTTCCGTTCAACCCGAGCCCGGGCAAGCCGGTGTACTGCCGCGAGTGCTTCCAGTCTCGCAAGTCCGCCAGCCCGCGCTACAACTACTAGTAGCACCCAAAACCGGTTCAGCAGAACTGGTACCATCGGGTTGGAGCATGTGCTCCAACCCGATGGTACCAGTTCTGCTGAACCGGTTTTGGGTGCTACTAGTAGTTGTAGCGCGGGCTGGCGGACTTGCGAGACTGGAAGCACTCGCGGCAGTACACCGGCTTGCCCGGGCTCGGGTTGAACGGAACTTCGGTTTCCTTGCCGCACTCCGAGCATGTTGCCGGGTAGA
>DJVD01000117.1 GCA_002440805.1 Chloroflexi bacterium UBA6265 | reverse complement strand
CGAGGCGAAGGCGCTGCGAAAGCTGCGTCACCCCAGCCGCGCCCAAAAACTTCGCGATTTCCTCGACGAAACATAGAACATCCCGCGATGTTGCACTGGACACCCGGTGTAAACTGGATCAATTGTGTTAGGGCATCGTCGTGCGCCACAATAAAGGGTGCATGCGCAGGCGTGCCCGGCTCCGCCGATCATCCCCCCAACACTGAATCAATAGTATGAACAGGACCAGGTAATGGCATTAGTCGATACAGCAAAAATCTACGTGAAATCTGGCAAAGGTGGTAACGGATCCACGCACTTCCGTCGCGAAAAATACGCTCCAAAGGGCGGCCCTGACGGCGGTGATGGCGGCCGCGGCGGCGATGTGATCCTGCGGGTGAAAGACAATCTCAACAGTTTGTTGCCATTCCAGTACATCAGTCGATACATCGCCAAGGATGGCGCCCCCGGCACCGGGGCCAAGAGTTCCGGCAAAGGTGGCGGTGATGTGTATATCAACGTCCCGCCCGGTACCGTTGTGTTCATTGATGAGACCAACGAGCAAGTCGCCGACCTGACCGAGCCCGATGAGGAGTTCGTTATTGCCAAGGGTGGCAAGGGCGGACTCGGCAACGTCCATTTCAAGAGCAGCACGCGCCGTGCACCGCGCATCGCCGAGCTGGGAGAACCCGGCCAGGAGTACAACCTGCGATTGGAACTTCGCCTGATTGCCGATGTTGGACTTGTGGGACTGCCGAACGCCGGCAAGAGCACGTTGCTGGCCAGCAGCACCCGTGCGCGCCCGAAAATCGCCGACTACCCCTTTACCACGCTGCAGCCAAACCTGGGCGTGGTGGAGATTGGCGGACCGGGCGGTGACAGCTTTGTGCTGGCCGATATTCCTGGACTGATTGAGGGCGCGGCCGAAGGTCACGGCCTTGGCCACGAATTCTTGCGTCACGTGCGGCGCACGCGCCTGTTGTTACATGTGCTCGATGCAAGCGGCGGCTTTGAGGGCCGCGACCCGCTCGAGGATTTTCGCACGATCAATCGTGAGCTCTTCGATTTCGACGGCAGCATGCGCGAGAAGCCGATGATTGTCGTCTTCAACAAGGTCGATTTGCAGGAAGCCCGGGAGAACCTGCCGCGCTTGCGCGAGGTGCTCGGTGCCGAAGGCTTTGAGATGTATGAAATATCAGCCGCAACCGGCGAGGGCGTACGCGACCTGCAAAATGTGGTTGGCGATCGCATGCGAGATATCCGCATGCACGAGGCGGAGCAGAAGCGGCTCGAGGCAGAGAAGCCGAAGCGTCGTGTTTACACCATCGGCGATGTCGACGAACGCGCCTGGGAGATCGAAAAGGTGGCCGATGACCACTTCGTGGTTCGCGGCGTTGGTATCGAGCGGTTTGCCGCCATGACCAACTTTGATCAGTGGGAAAGCGCAGAGCGCTTCCAGCGGGTTCTTGATCGCGCTGGCATCCTCGACGAGCTGAACAAAATCGGCGTGGAAGAGGGCGACACGGTCACCGTCGGCTCCTTTGAGATGATCTGGGGCGACGACCAGGAAGAGAACCCCTGGCTCGAGAAGGCCGATAGCCGCATGCAGGAGATCATCGCGGAAGAGGAAGAGGGCATTCTGGTGTCCGATCTCGATGAGGATGAAGACGAAGACAGGCCGATAACCCACGTGGTGTACACCCTGGATCCGATCGACGACGACGAGGAAGATGACGAAGAACTTATGCTCATCGGCTGGGGCGATGACGACGACGATGACCTGGAACAGTAACCATCTTTCGGTTTCAGCTTGACCGGATAGGCAACGGCATAGAAATTGATCGACGCCCGGGGGAGGATTCCCCGGGCGTCGATCTCGCTCCGGAGCGAGACATTGATGAGGCGTGTTCGCCATGCCAACTTGTGACCTGACGCATGGGTAGTGATTGCCACGAGATCCATTTGCCGGATATCCCGAAAACGTCAAAAGGCCCGGGGATAACTCCCCGGGCCTTCGTGGTGAAATTACAGTTCCTGGTGATAGGCCAGGAGGCGGTCGCCATCAAGGCGGCGCAACTTCTGCAACGCCTCATTTTCGATCTGTCGGACGCGCTCGCGACTTATTTGCAGCTGTTCGCCGACTTCGGCGAGCGTGTGCTGATGACCCTGGCCAAGACCAAAGCGGAGTTGAAGCACGAGCCGCTCACGGGCGCTCAGCGTATCCAGCGCCGCGCTGACGTCGCGCTTGAGCATGCTCTCGCTGGCGGCTTCGTACGGCGTCTCGCTCACTTCATCGGCAATCAGGTCGCCTAGTGACGTGTCGTCCTCGTTGCCGATCGGGGTTTCGAGGCTGATGGTGCGCTGGGCGGCCTGGACGATCTGGTGGATCTTCTCCGGCGCAACTTCCATGGCCTCAGCCACTTCTTCCGGGGTTGGCTGTCGACCCATCTGCTGTGCAAGTTGATTCAGTGTTTTGCGGTAGCGGCTGATGGAATCGCCCATGTGAACGGGAAGGCGGATTGTGCGGCTCTGGTCGGCAATAGCGCGTGTAATCGCCTGGCGAATCCACCAGGT
>DJVD01000133.1 GCA_002440805.1 Chloroflexi bacterium UBA6265 | reverse complement strand
AGGTTGTAGGTGAAGCTGTCGTAATTATCGATCAGCAGGATCATGATGCGGTCCTTCCACTGCCGGCTTCCAGTTGTTCGGCGCGTTCAATCGCCCGCACCAGCGCGGCCATTTTGTGCAGGCTTTCGTTGTACTCGCCTTCTGGCGTGGAATCCGCCACAATACCGCCGCCGGCCTGCAGGCTGGCCACGCCATCCTTGTACACCAGCGTGCGCAAGGCGATACAGGTGTCCATTTCGCCACTGAAATCGAGGTACCCGATCGCACCGGAATACACGCCACGGGCATCAGGCTCCAGTTCGGCGATGATCTCCATTGCCCGCACTTTCGGCGCCCCGGAAACGGTACCGGCAGGGAAACAGGCGCGCAGCGCATCCACGGCCGTGAGCCCGTCGGCGATATCGCCATCAACGTTGCTCACGATATGCATCACATGGCTAAACCGTTCGATCTCCATCAACTTCGGCAGGCGGACCGTGCCCGGTTTACTCACCCGGCCGATATCGTTGCGACCGAGATCGACCAGCATAATGTGCTCGGCGCGTTCCTTCTCGTCGGCCAGCAGTCCCTGGGCGTTGGCGTTGTCCTCTTCGGTGGTTGCGCCGCGAGGCCGGGTGCCCGCAATGGGATGGTTGCTGACCACGCCGTTCTCAAGCCGCACCAGCAACTCCGGCGACGCTCCCACGATCTGATGGTCCCCAAAATCGAGATAGAACATATAGGGAGAGGGATTGACCGTGCGCAGCGCACGATAGATGGAGAACGGGTGCGCCGGCGTATCAACATCAACCCGCTGGCTTAGGACCACCTGGAACACATCACCCTGGCGAATGTACCTCTTACCCGCTTCCACCATCTGCTTGTACGTCTCGGGTGTCATATTGGGGCGACGGCGTTCCTGAACCGATGTCGATGCCTCCTCGCCGCCTACCGGGTAATCCGGCAGTGGGGCATTCAGGCGATCAATCACATGGTTGATGCGCTCCACGGCCTCTTCATACGCTGCTTGCAGACCACGCTCGTCGCGCAAACGGACATGGCTCACGACCTTGAGCACGCGTTCGAGATGATCGAAAACCACCAGCGTGTCGGCAATGTGGAACTGCGCCTCCGGCAATCCGAGCCCAGGATTGGTGTGCTTCGGCACGCGTGGCTCGAAGTGGCGGATCGTATCGTAACCGAGGTATCCCACGGCGCCGCCAGTGAATCGCGGCAAGTTCTCACTGGTTGCCGTGCCGAAAGGGGCTATCAGCCTGGCCACGGCCTCCAGCGGATCGTCATACGAGGAGATGTCCGCAGGCAGGTCGCCCGTTGTGATCAGCTCACCGTCTCGCAACGTAACGCTGCCAGAGGTGTCCGCGCCAATGAACGAGTAGCGCGCGATGTGTGTGCCACCTTCGACTGACTCGAGGATAAAGCCGGTCGACTTCGTGCCGTTGGAAAGTTTGAGGTACACCGAAACCGGCGTCTCCATATCAGCGAAAACTTCTCGATAGACCGGCACGGTATGGATGTGATCTTCAGCCGTGCTGGCAATTTCGCGAACGCCATCGAGGGAGGGCATTACGCGATGTGGATGTCTTGTAAGTGTCGTCATGAACTGTTCCTTCCGCACAACCGTGGAGGAAAACGAAAAACCCCCATCCCTGAAAGGGACGGAGGCCGATGCCGCCGCGGTGCCACCCTCGTTGCCTGCACACCCTGCACAGGCCACTCTGTCGTACGGATCACTGGATGGTGATCGATACGAGGCTCCTTTTAACGGTGGAGATTCCGGTATCGCCTACTCTGCAAGCATTTCGGGATACAGCTCCCGGATCCATTCCACATCGGCTTCACGTCGGGCTTTCACCATCCCCGATTCGCTACCATCCGCCTGGTGACGTGTACTCGTTCCGTTCATCGCCTGTTGGCATATTCAACTTCCTGCAAGGTACGCCAGTTTCTGTATTCATGTCAAGGTGGTATTCTCATCCGAGTCATTGAACCAACGCAGCAAGGTGGAAATAGTCGTGGACAAAGCCAACAGGAAATTCTTCCGCAGCCTGATTATGGCCCCCGGACCCTCCGGGTTCGAACAGGCACCGGCCAGGATCTGGCGCGATGCAGCCGCAGCCTGGGCCGATTCGGTTGATTGGGATCATCTCGGTAATTCCTATGCCCATGTCGAGGGCACCGCAGGCACGGACTACGCGGTAGTGATTGAAGGTCACATCGACGAAATCGGCTTTATCATCACCCATATCGATGAGCAGGGAATGGTGTGGTTCGATAAAATCGGCGGCTGGGATGACCAGGTCGTTGTTGGTCAGCGCATTGTCATTGCCGGGCCGAATGGCGACGTGCATGGTGTGATCGGCAAGAAGGCTGCGCACCTGCTCACACCCGCCGATCGCGAGAAGCCCACCAAAATCAAGGAAATGTGGATCGATATCGGTGTAAAGAGCAGGGACGAGGCAACTGCGCGCGTCAGCATCGGCGATCCGGCGGTAATCGCTGGCGAGCCGCTCGAACTCTCTGACGATCTTTGGGCAAGCCGCAGTATGGATAACCGCACCGGCGCCTATGTGGCGTATCGCGCTACCCAGATCCTGGCAATGGATCGCCCGGCGGTGAACGTGATCGGTGTGGCCGCCACCCAGGAGGAAATCGGACTTGTCGGCGCCACCACCCTGAGCTGGCATGTGAAGCCACGGGTAGCCATTGCCATCGATGTCACCCATGCGACAGATTATCCCGGTGCTGACAAGAAGAGTGATGGCGAAATCAGCGTCGGTGGCGGCCCGGTCCTGGGTCGCGGTTCGTCAGTAACACCCACTGTATTTGCGGGACTACGCGATGCGGCGAAGAAGCTGGAGATCAATGCGCCCGTGCAGGCCAGTGGCCTTCGTACCGGTACTGATGCGGATAACATCATCCGGTCGGGTGCCAACGTAGCGGTTGGCCTCATCTCGATCCCCAATCGATATATGCACAGCCCGAGCGAAGTGATTAGCCTGACCGACCTCGAATCGGCTGCGCAGGTGATCGCCGAGTTCGTGCGTGGGATCACACCGGAGTCTGATTTCCGCCCCTAATTCGCATTATCTCAGAAAGGGCCAGATCGGATATCCGGTCTGGCCCTTTGCTGCGTTGGCGTTAGCTCTTTACGATTGGTGGTTTCTGGCACTTCGGGCAGAAATACGTGCCGCGAGCACCCACCCGCGTCTTCCGGATCACGGTACCGCAGCGAGAGCATACCTCGCCCTCCCGCGCATGCACGGCCGGAAATCCGTTATCTGGATAGGCCACAGTGTGAATGATCTTCGCTCCACCCTGACGGATCCCCTCTGCCATCACGTCGGGAATGGCGCGTATGATAGCGCGGCGTTTGACCGTGCTGATGTCCCGAGCGGGAGTCGCCGGATGAACCCTGGCACGCCAGAGCACTTCATCGACGTAGATGTTGCCTAACCCGGCGATAAACGACTGATCGAGCAGCAACGTTTTCACCGGGATTCCACGCCTGCCCATTATTTCGGTAAGCGCACCAGCATTCAGGTCGCCAACTGCCTCCGGACCGAATCCGAATGCCATCAGTGCCGCATCAACATCGGCCGTATCCATGATTCGCCACCAGCCAAACTGGCGGATATCCGAATACTGCACAACAGTTCCATCGTCAAATGTGATCGTGGCATGAGTGGCCTTGTGTGGATACTCATTTTCTGGCTTGGGCACGGGATGACCAGCAACCAACCGTCCACCCTCTGGCAGCAGGATTGCCCACTGTCCGGCCAGCTTGAAGTGCACCAGCAGGGAAAGGCCTACCGAGAAATCAAGAACCATCACCTTGGCACGGCGCCGCGCACCCATCAGGGTGGCGCCAATCAGGACATCAGTTGTCGGAATGGGAGAATCGCGCAGGATTTTGGAGAGGCGAAGGTCGATCCGATCGATTCGCTTGCCAATAAGGAACTGCTCAGAATACCTCCGGGCAGTTTCAACCTCTGGCAGCTCAGGCACTGGTTTCCTTCGTGGTATCGGCACGTCGCATCCATTGCGCGGCGCGCAAGGCTACCTGAAGGCCCTCATCCTCATCGTGACACGCACCGATTACACGGGCCATGACATCCCACGCAGCAAATTTGGCAGTGCGGTGGGTAGCCTGGTACTGACTGCGGCGGGGGCCGAGAAGCCGGCCCACTGTCTGGTATTCAACGGTCCACGAGTCACCGGAGCGCGTGAGACTGATGAGACTCTTGCCCTTTTTCCAGATGAATTCAGAAGCTGCTTCGTCGATATGGTCGACCATGAGTCGGAATATCCTGGGCAAGCGCTCGAGTGGAAACCACCCCTTGAGATACCCTGAATCGATTGCTATTGCCACTAGTATCGTTAGCCTTTTGCTGGTGTGCCTTGTCGCCGCGCCAGGAATGCTGGAATAGCGCGGTGGGGTTGGAGCCAACCAACCCAACAGGAACACGTACGGATGTCAGGCTACGTTGCCCGGCGTCACAGAAAACGGGCAATTCCTCCCCTTGGGAACTGCACCACCACTATGTTACAGCATTCACAAACTCGAATTCACCTGTTTGTACGGCGAATTTCGTCCTCTTCCTGGCATTAGATCACCATAATGTATCGATCGATTAGGCCCGCGTACCCATCATAATGAACGTCCCATCTTCACTCCGACCAACCGGTAACTCTCCCACCACCGCTGACGTATTAATTGGACCGTAGATGTGCGGAAATTGTTCGGTTTCGTCGTCGTATCGGACAGGGGATTCAATCCTTGAGGTGTCGAGCACGAGGATCGTGCGCTCATCGGGACTTCCCTTGTAAAACATATTGGCGATCTCAGTGAGCAGATCGAGTCCGTTGGTACAGTGGACAAAACCATCCGCCGCATACGCCCCGGGGACATAGCTGGATCCGTGCTTTTGCGTATCCCACTCCTCCTGGATTGCCAGGTGGTAGGTTATGCCGGCGTTTTTGCTTTCAGCAGTTTCCCGAAATTCAAGTGTCATGGTGTTCTCCATACAGGTTATCCGCCCTGATTCA
>DJVD01000228.1 GCA_002440805.1 Chloroflexi bacterium UBA6265 | reverse complement strand
TATCGACCATTCAATATCGGAATAGGCGCGAGCGGGATGGATATTCACTGGCTCGGACGGCAAATCGATGACCACCTCATCGACGATATCGGTCGCGATGGGAGTGGATTGCGCTGACATCATAAGTGGAGGTGCCGTTACGCCTAACGCAGCGGCACTGAGCAATGACCGTCGAGTAATGTTGTGGGGCATTATGACCTCCTCAAAGGTAATACGTATTCGTCGCCGCGCGGCTCCCAGCCAGAAATGACTGACGAAACGCCGACTGTAGACACCAGGTTCCAAAGATAGATCGCGGCCGGGTGCGCCTGCAGTTCCCTTGCGAGTTCGTGGTAAATCCCCTCGCGCACGTCCGGCATCGGCTCAACTGCCGCGGCTGCAATCAGCTCATCGGCTGCAGGATTGTCATATCGTGAGAGGAAACCCTCCGAGTTGATAACAAGGCGCAGGAAGGTGAACGGATCGTACATGGGCCGCCAGGTGGCGTAGCGAAGCGCGGGTGCCTCGGGATTGTGCCAATCCTGGTTGAACGCGGCCAACTCGGTGGCCACAATGGTGAGCCTCACGCCCACCTCTGCGAGCTGCGCTACAACCGCCTCAACAACATCGGTCCGAGATCCGGCAACGATCTGAAGTTCGGCATCAATGCCATCGCTCAATCCTGCTTCGGAGAGCAGCGTCTTGGCCTTGTCCTGGTCAAACGGGAATGGTTCGAGATGCTCGTCGAATCCAATGCCGCGAGGATCGGGAAACACACTGGCGAGTCGCCGCGCTTCCGGCCCCTCGAGCGCATCGGCAATGGTTTGCACGTCCACAGCGTAATTCAGTGCCTGGGCCACGCGAGGATCGTCGAACGGAGCCGCATCGGATGCGATGCGAATAAATGCGGTGCCGAGCATGGACCTGGTAATTACTTGGTGACCACTTCGCTCAATGCCATCGACCTGATCCGGAGGGATCTCGGCGATGATGTGCGCCTGCCCAGTGGAGAGATCTGCGACGCGCGTTGCCGCTTCCGGCACAAACCGGTAGACCACCCGCTCTGCCATTGGCTCCCCCTTTGGAGTGCCAGGCAGATAATCAGGGTTGCGCTGTAGGCTGATGTGGCTGCCCTGCACCCAGTCTTCGAATATGTACGGGCCAGAGCCAATCGGTGAGTTGGCGAGGGTGTTATCTGTCGCGGATTCCGGCAAAAGCACGCCCCACACCACCATCTGGCTCGGTAGCCAGGCAGCTGGTTCGGCGCACACGATCTCTGCATTCAAGTCGTCGATTTCCCGCACCTCGGTGATCACGCTATAGAGTTCCGAGATCTGGGAATCGGCCTCCTGAATATGACGCACGTTGCGAGAGATCGCGGCCGTGGTGACAGGTGTGCCGTCGTGGAATGTCATCCCCGCACGCAGCTTGACGCGGTATGTGATGGCATCATCGGTTTCGAAAACTTCTGCGGCCTGGGGGAGGATATCGCCCTCTGGGCCGAAATCGAGCAGCGAATCATAGATGGCATGGAGCACGCTCCAGTCACGGGTCGAATAGGTGCTGGCGGGCGTAAGGTTATCCGGCGAGCCCGAAAGGTCGATCACCAGTTCCGCCAAGAGTGTGGGGGCAGGCGTGGCTTGATGCGACCGGATTGCGGTCGGCAGTAGGCTACCTACTGCGGCCGTACCAATGAATGTTCTGCGCGTCGTCATATGGAAGCGTGTCCTTTCAACGTGGGATCCAAACGTAATCGCAGCCAATCGGCAGCGAGGTTAAGCGATGTAACGATGATCACAATGGCAAGTCCACCGCTGATACTGACCCACCACCCGTTGTAGAGCAATTCCTGCCCATCGCGGACGATACCGCCAAGTGAAATGCGCTCAAATGGCAGGCCAATCCCGAGCCAGGTGAGCGACGCGCTCCACAGCAACATCGAGCCGATCTGCTGGAAGTAAACGACGATCGCCACCGGCGCGAGGTTGGGCAATAGATGTTTCCGGGCGATATGTCCCCTGCCGGCACCCATAGCAAGTGAGGCGAGGACGAAATCGGCGGAGGAAAGGACATGGGCCTGCGATCGCAACACGCGAGCGTGGGTAATCCAACCGGTTCCCATCAGCAACAACACCAGTGATGTTACGGATTGCCCCATGGTCGCTGTCACCATCAGGCCGACCGTGATAAATGGCACGGCGAGTACCGTTTCCACCAATAGCGTGATGATGCGATCGGTCCATCCACGCATCATGCCCGCCGCCACGCCGGCAAAAATCCCCAGCATGGCCGCGCCAGTGGCGGCGAGCGCGCTGATTTGCAGCGAGGTTCGGGCACCGGTGACGATCCGCGCCAGAAGATCGCGACCGAGACCATCCGTACCCAACCACGATCCGCCCGCGCCCACCGGCGGCTGCAAACGATCCGCCAGCGATTGTGCGGTGGGCGACGGAAGCATGAGTGGGCCAAACACAACAACGACCATGACAGACGCAAGAGGCAGCAATCGCCATGGAACCTGAGGTCGAATCTCGCTTCTGGTGCGACGAATTTGGGCAGCCGCGAATCGGAAAGGCTGGGACATCGCAATGGGTTGCTCAGCCATGATGTGCCGCCAATGTTGTCCGGTTACGCAATCGCGGATCGATCAGGAGTTGCACCAGGTCGGTGCCAATGTTAATCAGGATCACGCCAATGGCGGTTACCACCACAAACGCATGAATGACGGGCAGATCGCGCTGCAGGGCGGCCTGTAACGCCAACCGGCCAATTCCCGGCCAGGCGAACAGCGATTCCACAATCACAGTGCCGCCAACAAGGAAACCTGCTTGCAGCCCGATATACCCGATTGCGGGCAACAATGCATTTGGGGCAATGTGATTCGTCACGACATGCGAGTGGGAAAGTCCCTTGCTTCGTGCAGTACGGATATAGTCCGCGTGAGCGACATCATCCATACTGGTGCCCAATAACCGCGCAATTGTGCTGGCGGGGTGGATGGCGAGAGTGAATGCGGGCAGGACGATTGCACCAATAGAACCGCTCCCCGAACTTGGCAGCCACCCCAAACGTACCGCGAAGATCATCATCAGCATTGCGCCGAGCCAGAACGTTGGTACTGCCTGGCCGATCGACGGCAGGATGTTGAGCGCTACCCGCATTCGGCCGGGTCGGTTAACCAGCAGCGCGTAGCCGATGCCACTGACGATCGCCAACGCGATAGCGATGGTTGAAAGCTGGACTGTTGCCGGCAACCGGGCGAGCACGGCATCGAGCGCTGGTTGTTGATCGCGCCAGCTTGTGCCGAAATCTCCCCGAAATCCGCGACCCACAAACTGGGCGTATTGCTGCCAAAGGGGATCATCCAGGCCCAGGTCCGCCCGCATTTGCTCGCGCAACTCCGGAGATACTCCCGGCGGTAAGAACCCCTGGGTGGGATCGCCGGACAGATGGATCATCACGAACAC
>DJVD01000147.1 GCA_002440805.1 Chloroflexi bacterium UBA6265 | reverse complement strand
CTCGGGGAAAGCGCTGCATGCGAGGAACTTGCCGAATCGACCAAGTTTGATCACCATCGGGCTGCCACACTTTTCGCAGATTTCATCGGTCGGCTCATCGCGGATCTGGATTTTCTCCATGGTCTGTTCGGCGTTCTTCAGCGTGGCCGTGAACGGCGCATAGAACTCCTCCAGCGTAGGGATCCATTGGCGTTCGCCGCTGGCAATCTCGTCCAGCTCAGCTTCCATCTGTGATGTGAAGGTGATATCGAAAATGTCGGGGAAGTGCTCTACCAACAGGTCATTGACGACAAAGCCAAGTTCCGTCGGCACGAGCTTCTTCTCTTCCAACGTCACATAGTTGCGTGCCTGCAAGGTGGCAATCGTTGGCACGTAGGTCGACGGCCGTCCAATCCCCTGCTCTTCCAACGCCTTCACCAACGTGGCTTCCGTAAAGCGCGGTGGCGGCTGGGTAAAATGCTGCTCGGGCAGCAGTTGCAACAGGTTCAGGTCTTCGTTCGGCGCGAGCTCAGGCAGGGCACCTTTATCGAGCTCGTCGGTATCGCCCTCATCTCGACCAGTCTGGTAGACAGCCATCCAGCCCTGGAAGGTGATGATCGATCCCGTGGCGCGGAACTGGAAGGGAGCCTTGTTGGCCTGAATCNNCCGCCTTTGCCCCGGCGGCGATATCCACACGGGTGTTATCCAGCAACGCAGGTGCCATCTGGCTGGCCATGTAGCGCTGCCAGATGAGGTTGTAGAGCTTGAACTGGGACGGGTTGAGGGCCGACTTCACCGACAAAGGCGTGCGGGCAGGATTGGCAGGACGAATGGCTTCGTGCGCTTCCTGGGCGCCCTTGGCACGACTCTTAAAGAAAGGCAACTTCTCCGGAACAAACTCCGGGCCGTATGTATCGGCAATNNGGGCGAATGGCTTCGTGCGCTTCCTGAGCCCCCTTCGAAGTTGTTTTGTAGTTGCGGATTTTAACATATTCAAACTCCGGGCCGTACGTATCGGCAATGATATCGCGGGTTTCGTACTGCACCGATGTGGAGATATTGGTCGAATCCGTACGCATATACGTGATGAGACCTTGCGTGCCTTCGGCACCCAGATCAACGCCTTCGTACAACTGCTGCGCCAATTGCATGGTGCGGCGCACGGCGAAGCCAAGCTTGCGCGAGGCCTCCTGCTGCAACGTGCTGGTGGTAAACGGTGCCTGTGGGCGACGACGCGTCTGCCGACGCTGAACGTCGGACACGCGCCAACTGGCTCCATCAAGCTGCTCAACGATCGAATTTGCATCCTCACCCGTTGAGAGTTCGGCTTTCTTGCCATGAATGCGATTGATGGACGCGCGGAACTGATCGCGTTTGGTGACGGCACCACCGGTTATCTTGGCGAGGTCGGCATCCAGGCTCCAGTATTCAACGGGCTGGAAGGCCTCAATCTCCCGCTCGCGCTCGGAAACAATGCGAAGGGCGGCGGATTGCACGCGCCCGGCCGAGAGTCCGCGCTTCACTTTCTTCCACAACAGCGGACTGACTCCGTAGCCGACAAGGCGATCCAAAATGCGGCGTGCCTGCTGGGCATCAACCAGGTCCATATCGATATCGCGTGGGTTTTCCATTGCTGCAGTCACAGCTCCGGGAGTAATTTCGTGAAACACCACGCGGTGGATAACCTTGTCCTGGGCCTCCGTCGCGTGGACCAAATGCCAGGCAATCGCCTCACCCTCGCGGTCAGGGTCGGTTGCGAGATAGATTTCTTTGGCACCAGCAACGCTGGCCTTCAGTTCCTTGACCAACTTGCTCTTGTCGCGGGGAATCAGGTACTTCGGCTCAAATCCGGCATCCACATTCACACCCATGGTGCTCTTGGGAAGATCGCGGATGTGACCCATCGACGCCTTCACGGTATATCCGCGACCGAGGTACTTGCCGATCGTTTTCGCCTTGGCTGGCGATTCCACAATCACCAGTTTTCCGCGCGGGGCGCTGGCCGCCTTCGGCTTCGCTTTAGCTTTGGTTGCGGGTTTTGTCGCCGGTTTCGTCGACGGAGTTGTTGCCATTCTGGGTGCATTCCTGGGTAAACGCCAAGAGAGGGAGCATCATTGGTTCCCTCCGTAGCAAGATAAATCAATGTACGTTGAGTAGCGTAGCGGACGTTGTCAAGTTGATACTGCCGGGCGCCACAGTGCTATGTCAAGCGCGGCAGTAATAGCCGCCACCGTTGTTGCGCACAATCTCCTGCAGTTCCAGCAGCATCAACTCACCAGAAACGTCGCCAATGGAGCGATCGAGTTTGGCGGCGATATCGTCGATGTGCTGCGGCTGGGCATTCATTACCGAGAGCAGGCGGTGTTCGCTATCTGAGAGTGGCAGCGTAGTCGGGGCTGGTTGATCTGCAGCGGAGCGACGAATGTGCAAGTCCTCGAGCACATCGTCTGCGCTCCGAACGAGGGTCGCACCCTCACGAAGGATACGCAGGCATCCGGCACTCGCAGGCGCATGCACGGGACCCGGGACGGCGAAGGCATCCCTGCCTTGCTCGGCGGCGAAATCAACCGTAATCAATGCACCGGAGCGCTCCGGTGCTTCGATCACCACCACGCCCAGCGATAATCCACTGATGATGCGATTGCGAGGCGGAAAGTTGTAACGATCGGGCTGGGTGCCCGGTGCGTACTCAGTAACCACCGCTCCCTGGCCCGCTATGCGGTTCGCGAGATCCCGATGAGTGCCGGGATAGATGACATCAATGCCGCTTCCGAGTACGGCGATGGTGCGACCTCCTGCCTCAAGCGCGGCTCGGTGGGCAACCCCGTCCACGCCGGTGGCGAGCCCGGAAACGATGGTCACGCCGGCCTTGGCCAAATCGAACGCGATCCGATGGGCCATTTCTCGACCGTAGGCGGTCACACGCCGGGTGCCGACAATCGCCACTGCAGTGCTATCCGTTTCAGTGACCTGACCCCGGTAGTACAACACGGGCGGCGGTGCGGGAATCTCCAGCAGTAGGGGCGGGTAATCGATATCCGTCCAGCAACTCACACGGACACCATTCCGGGTAGTGCGATCCCAGAGGGCAGCAACATCCACATCGTTCCGAACGGTGAGTAGTTCCGTAAGGGTGCGGGCATCCAGGACGCCACGCAGCTCACGTTCAGGGGCTTTCCATGCCTGCTCGATGGTCCCGAATTTCTCCAACAGGAGACGGATACGGGCTGGACCGACATGATTGACCAGTTTGAGGGCAACCCACCATGCACACTCCGGCGGCGAGTGCTTACCAGATTGGGGAATCGGAAGTGTTTCGTACATTCCATCTTCCTTCTATACTGACTCAACCTTCGGGATGGCGAAATTGTACTCAGAAAGGTACGCACATGGTACGGACAAATGCGGTGAAGGAAAAGCTCGCCGCCGGTGAGCGCGTATACGGGTGTTTCATTCAAACCAGTTCTCCAGAGATTGTGGAGATGATCGCCCTTGCCGGGTTCGACTTTGCGCTACTGGATAGCGAGCACGGTCCGCTAACCGCAGAGACCACCTACCGACTCATCCTTGCGGCCGAGGCCCGCGGTATCGATGCGTTTGTGCGCGTGGGTGAACGCGAGCGCCAAACCGTGCTGAAGTTTCTTGATGCTGGCGCCAGCGGCATCATGACACCGCAGGTGGGCACGGCAGCCGAGGCGGCATCAGCCATCGCCGGGACAAAGTTCGCCACGGCCGGAACGCGTGGCTTGGCAGGCATGCGTACCTTTGATTTCGGCATGAACGGACCACTCAGCGATTTCGTGGAACCGCTCAACGAACGCGTGCTGAACATGATTCAGTTTGAACATGTGGATACGCTGCGGGAGCTCGACGCGATGCTGGCACTGCCTGGAATCGATGTGCTGTTCATCGGCCCCAGCGACCTGGCCCAGTCCCTTGGGCTGCCGGGACAGCCCGGGCACCCGGATGTGACCGCTGTTGCCGACGAGGTTGTTGCCCGCTGTAAGGCCGCCGGAGTCAAAACCGGCACCGTTGCCTACACCCCACAGATTTTGGAAAGTGTGATCGCCCGCGGATTCGATATGATCGTCGCCAGCGCCAACACCTTCCTGGCCGCTTCGGCCGTGGCGTACATGAAATCGGCCAACAATGCTGGTTCTGGTGCCTAAATCGGTGAGTAGAGGTAGCTTCCTGTTATTGTCGCAATATCAACGCTGTGGTACTGTGCGTAAAGATGTTGAAAGGCGTGGTGAGCCCACAACCGTGTGCGACGTTGCACTCCGGCAGGTGACGACTGAACTGGAACCGATTATGGTTTTCCAGATTCCGTAGTCTCCAAAACGGAGGTGCGCGGAGCTTCGTTTTTCGATCGAAAATCCTTTGTATTTGCGTGTAGGGCGAGAGGAGCAAAGATGGCGGCTGAGCCACAGACCACCACTTCTGCCAATGTAGCGGCCAATAACGATCAACCGTTGCTTGTTGTGAACAATCTGCAGACGCAGTTTTTCACGCAAGACGGCGTGGTTAAAGCCGTAGATGATGTGTCGTTTTACATCAAGCCTGGGGAAACACTTGGCGTTGTGGGGGAATCGGGCTCTGGCAAGAGCATCACCGGCCTCTCTCTCATGCGACTCGTGCCAACGCCTCCGGGCCGAATTGTGAATGGCGAAGTTATCTTTCAAGGCAAAGATGTGCTGAAGATGACCGACGAGCAGGTTCGGTCGATTCGCGGTAACGAAATCGCGATGATCTTCCAGGACCCAATGACATCGCTGAACCCGGTGTTGACCATCAATCGCCAGATCAGCGAATCGTTGATCCTGCACATGGGCATGAACAAGGAACGGGCTCGCGCTCGTGCCGTTGAACTCCTGGAGATGGTCGGTATCCCTAACGCGACCGAGCGTGTGGATCAGTATCCGCACCAGTTCTCGGGCGGTATGCGCCAGCGCGTGATGATCGCCATGGCTCTCTCCTGCAACCCGAAGCTCCTGATCGC
>DJVD01000219.1 GCA_002440805.1 Chloroflexi bacterium UBA6265 | reverse complement strand
GAGCTGGTCTCGTCAAATGCAAGTCCGGCTTCGGCCATCGCCGCCTGCAGGGTGACAAATGCCTTGGGACCAAAGCCCCGCAGGCCGGCCAGCTCTGCTGCGGGCCAGGTAGCGCAATCCTCAAGCGTTTGAACACCGGCGATGGCGAGCACGTCGATTACGCTTTTTGGGAGCGAGGGTAGTTGGGTCACAGGCCACCTTCAACGAGGTATGCGCCGAAGAATGGATACCTCAGGCGCATACTTCGTGCTTATTCGGAGACGGACGTAACGTGCACGCCTAGGATGCGGTGGCAGCAGCGGCTTCGAGATCGGCGACGATCAGCTTCTTCATTTGGAACATGGCCGTCATCACGGCGGATTCCTTTTCCGGATCGCCCATCAGCTCATAGAACTGCTTCGGTACGATTTGCCAGCTCACCCCGAACTTGTCCTTACACCAGCCGCACACACTTTCCTGGCCACCATCGCCGACGAGGCGATCCCAATACGTGTCCACCTCGGCCTGGTCCTCGCACATCACCTCAATGCTGAAGTTTTCACTGTGCGGGAACTCCGAACCGGCGTTGAGGAAAATGTACTCCTGGTCACCAAACGAGACGGTGATAGTGAGCGGCTGGCCTACCAAATGCTGATTAAAATCTGGTTGCTCTTTGCCGTAGTAAATGATCTTTCCCACCGTCACATTGGGGAAGACCTCCGCGTAGTATTCAGCGGCTTCCTTGCCGTTGCCGTCGAACCAGATACAGGGTCGGTACTTGTTCGTCATGACGAATTCCTTTCTTAGGCGTCCATCGCGGCTTTCATGGCCGCCAAATCGAGTTTCTTCATGCCCATCATTGCCTGCATCGCTTTGCCAGCACGTTCGGGGTCGGGATCTTGCAGGAGTTGGGGCATCTCTACCGGGGTTACCTGCCAGTGGAAGCCAAATTTGTCCTTGCACCAGCCGCAGGCGATCTCCTCCCCGCCATCGCCCACGAACCGGTTCCAGAAGTAATCGACTTCATTCTGGTCCGTGCAATTGATCACGAAGCTAAAGGCATCAGTGAAGGTGTTCTTGTCGGTGCCATTGATGATGAGCAGCGGTGATCCGTTGATGACGATGTTCGCGGTGATCACCACGTCGGTACCATCGGGCCCGGGCGCGCGAAAGATATCGCTGACCTCGCCATCCGGGAAAACCCCGGTGTAATAGGTCGCCATCTCCTCGGCGTTGCCTGCTACCAGCAAGCTTGGTGTAAGTGCCATAGTATTCCTCCAGTTATGCATCAAACCGAACAGCACTATCCTAGCGGTTTACCAAAGAAAACCGCTTCTCCGATGTTGCGGAGTCGTCCATGGGCGGATATTTGCACTGGTTTGGGCCGTTTATGGGCTCTTGCCTTACTATTGGTGTGTAATAGCAGTGGTCGGTATACGGCCACTGCTGAATGTTTCATCCCAACGCGACGTATGCGCCGCAGGAAACCCCACGGAGGGAGACCGACACGATGAGTGCCCTACTCGACCTTATTAAAACGCGTCCTGTTTTTTACGATGGCTCTATGGGTGCCACAATCCTCAACCTCGAACTGAGCCCGGAAGACTACGGTGGCCAGCAAACCGAGGGCTACAACGATTACCTCAGCGTGGTGAAGCCAGAAGTCGTGCGCCAAATTCACGCCAGCTTCCTGGAAGCCGGTGCCGATGTGCTGGAAACCAACACCTTTGGCAGTAGTGTTATCAAGGCCGAAGAATACGGCCTGGGCGAGCAGGCGTACGATATCAACCGCACTTCCGCTTCCCTCGCCCGACAGGTAGCCGATGAGTACAGCAGCGCCAGCCGGCAACGATTTGTGATGGGCTCCATTGGTCCATCCGGCCTGCTACCGGCCTCCGAAGATCCGATGCTGGGCAACCACACCTTCCGCGAAGTGCGCGATCTGTTCGTGCCGCAAATCCGCGGCCTGATCGATGGCGGCGTGGATGGCCTCATTATTGAGACCGTGCAGGACATCCTCGAACTGAAGGCAACCATCTTCGCCGCACGCATGGTGTTTGAGGAAACCGGCAAACGCGTGCCAATCCAGGCCAGCCTTACGCTGATGCCAAGCGGAACCATGCTCCTTGGCACCGATATCTCCGCGGCCCTGACGATCGTTGAGGCGCTCGGTGTCGATATCATCGGGCTCAATTGCTCGACTGGTCCCGATTTGATGCGTGAACCCGCCCGCTACCTGGGCGAGTACAGCACCCGTCCGGTGAGCATCATCCCGAACGCCGGTATCCCTCATAACGAAAATGGTGTGGCCGTATTCCCGATGACTCCCGAGCCATTCGCCCGCGAACTGCGCGACATGGTGGAACACATGGGCGTTGGCATTGTTGGTGGCTGCTGCGGCACCACCCCGGAACACATTGAACACGTTATCCGCGAAGTAACTACCAATCCGGTCACCATCGCACCCCGCCCCACCGCTGTGCGCAAGCAGGTGGCGAGTATGATTACCGCCGCCGATCTGGCCCAGGTGCCCTCGCCGACCATCGTTGGCGAACGCGTGAACACCCTCGGTTCCCGCAAGGTGAAGCGGCTGGTGCTGAACGACGACCTCGATGGCGTGGTGAATGTGGCCGTTGGTCAAATGGAAGAAGGCGCTCACCTGCTGGATGTTTCCGTGGCCACCACGGAACGCGAAGCCGATGAGCAGGA
>DJVD01000164.1 GCA_002440805.1 Chloroflexi bacterium UBA6265 | reverse complement strand
CGCCCCGTCGCCATTAATGGCGAAGTGGTGATCCGCCCGATGATGTATATCGCCCTCAGCTACGACCATCGCGTGGTCGATGGCGCCACATCGGTGCAGTTCCTGGTCAAAGTGAAGGAACTCCTCGAGGATCCGGAGACCCTGCTGCTCGAGGGATAGTCAAAAGCAAGAATTGACTTTGGGCCCAGGAGGCCAAGCCATCAAAAGCTTGGCCTCCTGGGCATTGTTCTTCAAGGCGCCCCGTTATGGTAACCTGATTCCAAAATCTTCAAATAAACCACATCGACTTGAACGGGGCGTGTGAGCAAAGCACTACCAGTCATAGACTTGACTTCTGAACTATTGGCACGGGAACTTGATCGTTGGGCAGAATCCAAAAGCTATGCCCAACTACTGTCGCTGAACTGAATGCACTTTATCTCGCAGTCCCATTGAAAGTGGAAAATGGCCCTCTCCTCATCAAGAATGAGTCCGCAGAAAAGTCATTGCTGGCCTTGAGCAAGAATCTGGACATTCGGGCTAAAGGGTTGGTGAGTTGCATGAGCGCTGCAGAATGGCTCTGGTATCTACGCAGAACACGCAAGCGCTTTCAACTAATTCCCAAAGGTCCAAGCTCCTGTTTTGTTTGGCAATGGCAGAAGGCTGAACCTCTAGCAGCGAACGACATCCTGTGGATTCAATCCATCCGTGTTACGCCACCAACCAGGGTGTTGCTGAGTATTTGTTTACGTTGAGGGCGCTGACCCAAATAGCGGACAACTTGCGGGCCTCATATCGAATGGCTGGTAAGGGGCACCAGTGAAGGTAGTCAGAGGACGGTTTCCAACAGCACTCCCAGAAAAGAGGCTGCTAACCGCTGCCACGAGGAATCGACATCTTAAGTGTTCCGGCCACCATATCACTGATATTGTCGCCATCGGAGAAATGGATGGCACTTTACTCCTTTGTTCGTGCAAAAGCCGGCCTGGAACCACTGCACATATGAGAGACGATCACAGCGCACTACCCACTGTAGGCGCCAGAGCTACCAAATCGGTCACCGAGCGGAAAGCAATTTGCAGGGTTTCAGACAATTTCGAAAGGGCAACAACTACGATTTCTCTGCCTTCGAGCGAGTGATCGGTGGTGTCATTTTCCCATTTCTCCCGTTCGTCAGTTGCAGGTGGTTGAGTCGTACTGCCACAACTGATCTCTATTCCTTGACCTCCAGAGCAGAATTCCGGAATTTCTCAGGATTTCCGCAACGGATAGCAATGCCCTTTCACTGTGGTTCAGAGAATGTACATCCAACGTCGTACTGACATCGAGTTTCCTAAACCATTAAATCATTGGGCGGACACTACTAAATACATGTTAAATCCCCTACCCTAAGGGTCCTGATACGAGGCGTTGTTGTAGGGATATCGTGGAAAATCGTTCGTTTGACATTGCTCATGAAGCCGGAATCGTCGCCTGTGAGGATTGGAATACCGGTACCGGCATGGCCGGGTACAAGTGGATTGCGCAACATGAACACGCGATCCTGTTGTATCAGCATGCCTTCGGCGATTACACGCAACGTCTCACGCAGGATCGCTCGCGATTCATCCCTCACCTGGTAGCGCAAGGCATCAGTGTGTATGGCATCGATATGCCCGGTTGCGGTCGCTCTCCGGGCAAGCGTGGTGCGGCCGATCCGTTTGCCGCCATCCGCCATCACCTCACCGCGCGATCCCTGCTTGCCAATGCCGGTGTGCCGGTATTCCTCGCCGGCCATTCCCTGGGCGGATTGGTGACCGCCACCAGCCTGGTGAAGGACGAGGCGAATGTGGCGGGCGCGATTTTGGTAGCACCGGCGCTGAAATACGAAGTGAACCGACCGACCCGCTGGCTGGCCCAGCTGGGTGGCTCGATTGTGCCGGACCGCAAGTTGCCACTCCGAAACGGCTCGGTGTATAACCTCACCCGCGACGAACGCGAGCAGCAGAAATTGCTCAACGATCCGTTGCTGGACGCGCCGGGTGTCACCTGGATCACCGCCAAGGGCGTGCTGTACTACTCCTTCCGCAACTGGAGTCGGTACGGGAATATCACTACCCCGGTACTGGCCATTCACGGCACGCACGATACCGCCACGGCGCCAATGGGCAGCGTGCAGTTTATCGATAGCGTCAGTTCCACGGACAAGACACTCCACCTGATCGACGGCGGGCTGCACGACCTGTTCGACGATATCGTCAGCGATGAAACGCGGGACACCATGATCGACTGGATCAACCACCGAATCTGATCCTCACCCGTGATGGCCGCCAGCCACTCCGGCAGGAACGGCGGCAAATCGAGTGATTGGCACTGCCCAATTCCCTATACTTGCCGCATACATCACCGCCGTGACCCGGGAAGGCACTAACCTGTACACCCCCGCCGAATACACCTCCATGTTCGCCGACTCCGGCGAGGCGAAAGCACGCCGGCCAGCATGGCAGATCCTGACGCTGGCCTTCCTGGCCGGGTTCTTCATCGCCCTCGCCGGGGCAGTGGCAAACACGGCCGCCCACGCGCTTGCCAATGAGGGCCTGGCGCGACTTGTGGCCGGCCTGCTCTTTCCATTCGGGCTGATCATGGTGATCCTCACCGGGGCCGAGCTGTACACCGGGGATACCCTGATGGCCATCACCCTCAAGGAAAAGCGCATCACCCTCCACCGCATGATCTATCACTGGGTATTGGTGTTCGGTGGCAACGCGGTGGGCGCGATCACGGTCGCGATGGGCATGGCCTGGTTCGGCCAAATGAACTATTCCAATGGCGGACTGGCCGTGTACACCATCAAACAGGCCGTGAGCAAAAGCACGATGGATCCTGTGGACGCGTTTGTGTTAGGCATTTTCTGCAATGTCCTGGTCACCATCGGCGTGTTGATGGCACTGGGCGCGAAGGATGTGACCGGGAAGGCAGTGGCTGTGTACGTGCCCATCGCCTTTTTCGTCATTGCCGGGTTCGANNGATCGCTATGCCGCCCTTGCGCGCGCAGCGGGTGTGGCCGTGGATACTGCCAGTTGGGGCGGATTCATCACTCACAATCTCCTGCCGGTTACCGCCGGCAACACCGTTGGCGGCCTGATCGTCGGCTGGCTTTTCTACTGGTGCCATATGCACTACGCCCGGCAGCATGCCAGTGCGTAAGCGAGCCAC
>DJVD01000035.1 GCA_002440805.1 Chloroflexi bacterium UBA6265 | reverse complement strand
CGCGACCACCGGGTAACCGGCGGCCAGGAAGTTCGCAATCATGGGCCGACCCATTTTGCCCGTACCGACAAATCCGATGGTTGGTCGTTGTTCCATTGTTGCGGCTCCTTTGCAAGACGGTTCGTTCGGGTGATGGTATCAGCATCGCCCAAAACAGGCACTATCTGCAGCATACACACTCTTTGCGCACAAGATAAGTTATCCGCAAACGATTTGCCCCGCCACGGTGTTGGCCCTGCTGCGGTGATCCTACTCCTGAATGTCCAGACCAAATAAACGAGCTAAATAGAGCGCCTGGTCGGCGGTCACGATCACTCCCGCCATTTGTTCAGGGGCTACGCGAATGTCGTCGATCTTCGCGCGACGAAAATCACACCCGGTGATTGTTGCCGAGGAAAAGTCTGCCCCGCCCAGGTCGCTGCCTTCAAAAACGGTGCCCGCCATCTTGCTCCGGTTAAAATACGCGCCGCGGAGATCGCACTGCTCAAATCGCACATCCTGCAGCATCGCCATTTGACACTGCAAGAGATTCATTTTGCATTCTACGA
Source organism: Chloroflexi bacterium UBA6265 (assembly GCA_002440805.1). Classification (GTDB taxonomy): domain Bacteria; phylum Chloroflexota; class Chloroflexia; order Thermomicrobiales; family UBA6265; genus UBA6265. Next base: position 2,792 of record DJVD01000035.1, on the reverse strand, counting down.
ACACGCTCCTGGCTATGTGCGCCGAGTTCAGTTTGACCCCCGTCAACCGTGACTCCCGAACTTCGCATTCTCGCCAGCCACTTCGTTCCATATCAGCATTCGCAGCGTCAACCATCTGCAATTGAGACAGGCGCACCTGGATGCCGGATGCCCTCTTGATTTTGGACTGGTTGAGTGAGCACTGCTCCAGGGCGATGCCGCTCCCCTGGATGACCGCGTCTGACCCCAGCTCGGCTCTCGTCAGGTCGGCATCGTCTCCTACCTCGCCCTTGATTGTATACAAAAAGCTACTGGTGGCTCGAGTGCGCCTCACTGAGGTCATTCGTTGTCCCATCCCATTCCGAGTAAGTTTGTCCAGAGAAGTCGAGCCGCAATCGCCCGTTGCGGCCGCCAGCCCTCAGAGCGGAGATCAAGTTCTCGCATGCTCATCCCGGGATCATCGTAAGCGACACGGGCGGCTCGCAGGAGGGCGACATCCCCCTTGGGATAGACATCCGGGTGGCCGACCCCCCACAACAGTGCACTGGCGGCCGTCCATGGCCCGACCATGGGTAGCCTGATCAGTTCTCTCATCCAAAGGTCGACATCCTCCCCTTCCGGGGCCGAGACGTTTCCCAGTTCCACCTCTCGGGCGACGTTGATCAGGCCTTGCGCCCGTTTCGTGGTAAGGCCAATCGACCGAACCTGCTCCAATGAACACGCTGCAACGCTGCCAGCCGACGGTAACGCCCGGAACTCCCTGCCCTGATGGACTTGCACAGGACTCAGCATGACGCAGAGTCGTCGCTGGAACGCAGCGGCGCTGTGCAAGCTCACCGCTTGTCCGGTTATTGAGGTAAGCAGACCTTCCCACAATCCACCGTCGGCGAGAGGACGCAAGGCATGAAAGCGCCGCGACAACGCAGAAATCACGGGATCGGCAAATTGCGTGTGCATCATCGCAGGATCGAGGAAGCGTGTGGTTCGATCACCGGCAAGCTCCATCAGCACGCCACCATCCGCGATGAGCACTCGCCGATCAATGATGGCTCGATGCGGTGACCCGGAGGGCATCCAGCGGATCGGGCCGGAGGACTGTTGAAGTATCAAGGAAGCATTAACGATGTTCAAATCATGTCTCCCACTGACTGGAGGGGTTTTCCCGGCTTAGCGCGTTGTATTACGAATAGACTAAAATCGTAGATAGGCGTCGTGGATAGATTATCCACAACCAGAATGCGCCAGGTTTGACCTGAGAAAGGTGTTTCACAATGGCTGATCACGATTTCAAGTTTGTTGACGGACTTTCCCGCCGCAACCTCGTAAAGAGTGCTGGTGTGCTGGGAGCAGCTATCGCCGGTAGTCAACTGCAGGTAAGCGCGCAAGACGCCAGCCCAGAGGCCAGCCCGGCCGAAGTCGCCGCTCCAACTGTATACGAGCCGAAGGGCCCGCAGGTGGAGAAGCTTCTCTTCTGGACCCGCTCCAGCCCAGACAGCTCCCTCAATGAGTGGAACGCCCTCGAAGCTGCAACCAAACGCTACACCGAGCTTACCGGAACCCCGGTTGAGCTGCAGACCGTTGTGGATGCCGATTTCCGGAATAACCTCTCCCTCGCCGCTCCGAGTGGTGATGGACCAGATGTTTTCGGCCCGGTTGCTCACGACTGGCTCGGCGAACTTGCCTTGCAGGAGATCGCGCTGCCGACGACAGACCTCGTTGGTATGGAGGACGTTGCCCAGTCCACGCTTGATGCCGCCACATACGAAGGCAACCTCTACGGTTACCCGCTTTTCTCTGAATCCCTCCTGCTCTTCCGCAACACCGATCTCGTGCCTGAAGCCCCATCGACGTGGGATGAGTTGGTACAGATGGCAACCGACATCACAGACGGTGATGTGTATGGCTTTGCCTTCCCGGTACTGGAGCAGTATTACGAAGGCGCGTTCTTCCATGCCGCCGGAAGCTATATCTTCAAGAACAACGATGGCACGCTGGACTTCAATGATATTGGCCTGAACAACGAGGGTGGCGTGCAGGCTGCGAAGTGGCTGCGCGATATGTTCAACCAGCAGATGCCGCCCATGCCAGAAGATATGATCGACCGACCAAACGCCGGTGGCGTTGTGGATGCCCTCCAGGAGGGTGGCATGCTCGGCATGACCATTGCCGGCCCGTGGCGCGAGCCAGCCGTGCGTGATGCCGGCATCAACTACGCATTCTCCAAGCTGCCAACCGCACCGAATGGTGAGCAATTGCAACCGTTCTCCGGTATCCAGGTTGTCTGCGCAAATGCGTTCGGCGAGCAGCAGGAAGCCGCTCTCGATCTCGTAAACTTCCTTGGTTCCGTCGAAGGTGTCACGCTGATGTTCGAGGGCTTCAACAAGGCTCCCGTGCATGGTTCCATGCGCGACCAGGCCATTGAGGTCTCCCCGACCCTGGCAGTCGTCATGGAGCAGGTTGATTCGGCCGTACCGATGCCGAACATCCCGCAGATGGCTCAGGTGTGGTCCCCTTGGGGCGATGCCATGGACGGCATCATCCTGAACAACTCGTCGGATGAAGAAGTTCAGGAACTGCTGGACAACGCCGTTGAGCAGATCAAAACGAACATTGCTGCCAACTAGCGGGCGTCGCAACAACTGCCATTACCCGCTCTGATCGGGCAATGACTGAGGGCGGAGCGATCGCTCCGCCCTCACAACTTAGTTACTGGTCGTTTTCGGGGGTGGAGTGAAGATGAGCAGCCAGAGTCAGAGTATTCTCCAGGGAGTCAGTAATTCGCCGACACCTGGGTTCAAACAGAAGCTGAAGTC
>DJVD01000071.1:953-5406 GCA_002440805.1 Chloroflexi bacterium UBA6265 | reverse complement strand
ACGATGTACCAGGTGCTGGTGGGGAAGCCATGACCATAGTCGAACAATTGCAAACTAGTATCACAGGTAGTATCATGCGGGTGAGGTCATGACAAAGCGGGATAAACTCATTGCGCTCATGATCTCCAGACCCTCTACTGCGACGTTCGCTGATGTGAGGTCTGTGCTAGAGATGTTCGGCTGGGAACTGGCAAGAACCAGGGGAAGCCACCACGCATTCAAGAAACCCGGTCACCCGGAAGCAGGCACACTCATTATCCCGGTCGATGGTGGCACCAGGGTCAAGAGGCACTATCTCGATGAAGTCTGCAAGAAACTTGGGCTCGATGAGCTCCGATAAAGTGAGTACATCCATGAACCTCGTTCTCAAAGATCTCGATTATTACCTCGCCCTGGAATACCCGTACACGGTTGTTCCGGACGATGGGTCGTTCTTCGTGCAGTACCCGGATCTTCCAGGGTGCATGACCCAGGTAGAAGACGCTGCCGATATTCCTGCCATGGCCCAGGAAATCAAGGAATTGTGGCTGGAAACTGCAATGGAGGAAGGGTTCGACATTCCCGAACCGGTAACCTCAGAATTTAGCGGCAAGTTCGTGGTACGCCTTCCCAAATCGCTGCATCAATCACTCGCCCATCGCGCCGGGCAGGAAGGTATGAGCCTCAACAGCTATGTCGTCCACTTACTCGGGGAGCGGTCCGCGGCTATTGCTGTTCAGCAGCAGTTAGCCGACCAGTTATCAGCAATGAACGAGCGCATGTCAGCAATGGCCGCCATCAGCCCTTACGAGGTTGATTTGCCCAAGCCCGAAGATGAGTTGAGCTCCAGGCGTCATAACAAGCTTCAGCTTGTTATGACGCCGGTGGCGGGGTAACGGCGATGGAAACGGAAAGCAATCTCCCACAGGAATCCGGTGTGGGAGCGTTCAACAAGTACGTTGGGTTCATCCAGCAAATCGAGTTGGTCGGTGTTTGGTTGCGCAGCGCTCGTGTTACCAACTCAACTGGCGGCATTACATTCTATCGCGCTGAAGTAAGCATCGAAGATTCCGCCACCTGGAAAGATATCGAAGAAGGATTCCAGGTATTTCATAAGTACACGGCAGTCTTTACTAACGGCAAGAAGAAGCTGGGTAGGATAGAAGCCGAGTTTGTTACCGATTACATGTCGGATGAGCCGATGGATGACGAGTGTTTCGATATCTTCAAGACGAACAATCTTCCCCTCAATACCTGGCCGTATTTTCGGGAGTATGTATCAAATACCACCGGACGCATGCAGTGGTTGCCGTTCACCTTACCTACGCGCAAGTTCCTAAGCACGCCCACGATCGCTAATCCCTCGTCCGAAGAGGAATAGGTTTCTCATCCAGGGCGCTGCGGCGCCCAACCATAACGGCACCTATCCAAAATGTTAGGGGCGCGGTCGGGGCGAGGATCACCTCACAGCAACCGAACAGGCGGCCCGGCGGGTCAGCGACAGCCGACCCCCTACTCCTGCTCCAGCGGCAGCGAGAGGAGCCGGTTGGCGAGGTGTTTGTTCCGGGAGATCTGACGGGCGTTCCTGAGGTCGGATGAGGTTATCTTCCGGGCCAGCTCGTCCCCGGAAAGTCCCCGTTGAACGTGACGCTTCTCAAGCCTCCCGCGCACGATATCCTGGGGTGCATCCAGATACCACACGTCGTCGAGAAGGCCCGGAATCTCTGTCCAGGGTGGGGTGGTGAGAAGCAGGTAGTTTCCTTCCACAATGATCAATCGATGGGCCGGACGTACCTGGAGTGCGCCAGGCACCGGTTCATCCGTTACGCGATCAAAGCGTGGTGCGGCTGTCACCTGATCGGGGACGTGGCGAATGCGGGCAAGCAGGGCCACAAACGCCGTTGCGTCAAACGTCTCCGCATCGCCTTTTCGCTCCCACAAGCCCAGGGCGTGAAGCTCCCGGTTGGTTTTGTGAAAGCCATCCATCGGCACCACGAGGGCGGTTCCGGGCCCTAGCAGTGTATCGAGTTCCTGGCACAGGGCATCGGCGAAGGTACTCTTGCCTGCCCCTGGTCCACCGGTAATACCCAACAGGTATCGGTGGCCAGGTGAATCGGGCATGCGCGCGGCCAGCTCGCGGGCAAGCGACTGCACGGCGGCCTGATATGGGGTGGAAGGTGTGGATTCGTCTGGCATGGTCATCCTCATGAATTGGCAGCATAGCATCCAGACGTTGGGGGGAATCAGGGCGGCGGCCCGTTGCTCCCGGCCACGCCGTTCATCGTGCGCACTGGCTCGCCCTCCCTCCAGTAAACGAATACCAGGTTGATCGCCAACCATATGGTGCTCTCCATGGTGGTCTTGTGACTATCGGTCCATCGATATTGAGATTCCCGCAAGGCGTTGATATTATGTTAACAAGATTCACCGCCTGGGGCTGAATACCTGCGTCTGCTGATGAAGATCAGCGGTTTCGGAAGGAGGACAGAACATGTTTCGCCAGTTATTTGGTCGTGGAACTCGCCTTGTGTACCTGACGATGCTCGTCCTGACCCTTAGCAGTGTGGCGCTCGTTGCCGCCCCCGGCCCGGCGAGCGCGGAGGAGTACAGTCCGCACGACTCTCACTGTGAACAGACGGGCGACCCTCGGGTTTGCCACTATCCGGTCACGCAGTATTACGTTACTCGCACCGAAACGACGGTGGAATCGTGCACAATTCCCCCTTCTCGCCGCAAGGGAACCCTGGAGGTAACAACCCACACTATGTATAACGTGCTCCAGTACGATCGCGTGGTGTGGACCTACGTGCCAGGTGATGCAGACACAGAGGGCACATGGGTAATTGTGAGCAGCGAGGCTGTATTCGAGGAACTTCTCCACTATCAGTGGGAAACGAGAACCGACTGCGAATACACCAATGGACGCCCACCGAAGCCCTAGTCATCCAATGATTCAGGAAAGCATCCACACCATACCCCCGGCACTCGGTCGGGCGTAGGCTGTGTTGGCGGCCATATTGCACGATTCATCCGCGCATACCCAGAAATCGATCTATGTCGCCCCTCACGGCGTTTGGCGGGGATGGCACCCTGCCCCCATTGCCGCAAGGAACCATGCGATGCAGTCAAAACCAGGCCGTGTCCAGGCTGGCCCCGGGGAACGACCGCATTCGACGCACGGCATCCGCCCCTACGGTCAGACGGACAGAATACTGAGCGGCGATTCGCGATGACACACGACACGACCCCGGAATTTGCCCCGGGGTCGTGTTCACGGCTGGAAAATCAGTTACGAGGCCAATCTGCAGTCCACTACACTGGGTTCCGACAAGGCGCCATTGACCGTGGCGGCCCATACGTCTCCGGGGACGAAATAGCGTTCGCTCGCGGATGAGACCGCACCGGTTCCCCCAGTGACTGTACTTACCGGCTCCCAGTATCCGAGCCCTTCAACGAGATACTCTCCGTCAGGGAAGTGCGTCACCGTTACCAAAGCACCGCAGTATCCGATTGTAAAATCAGACCGAACCCACGTCAGCGTGACGGTTGGTGCCGGAACCGGCTCGCAGCTTCGCGGTAGTCGATCCGTTGCGTACGTGTAGGTCAGCACATTGTTCTTGTACTTGTACACGAGGAAATTGCCGGCGACAGCGTTGTATTCATACAGGCATGTGTTGTTCGGGGCCGCAGAGGTGTCCGAGGGCAACATGGCAAGCGAAAGCAATACCATCATCATGAGCGAGAAAAAACGGGACATGTGAGGCCATCCTTCCATAGCAGGGAACTACCGGATCGTTCCATCCCCAATTGGTGGACCGTGTTCCTACAGTAGCGATGGAGCATTACAGGGGCATCACAAGAGCGACTTACGACCAGCAGCCGTACTCAACGGATCCGGGCCAACGTCTCACGTTCCAGCCGGGCAGATATCTTGTGAAGTGACATCCACAACAGCCCGGCAAGGTGGTGTTCAAGGCAAGACGCAAGGCACAGTCTTGTTTCCTGGCCGGAACTTCATGTTGTGCCTTGCGCCTTCATTTTCCCGGTGAGAATTCGCGCCGATGCGTATAGCTGGTAGAGGATGCCCGTAACCCAAAGGGAGGGGGATGTCTTTATCCATTTCGGTTCCGATTGCAGACGGCAATCCCGTAGGGGTGGACCGCCCGGTCGCAACCGGGTGTCGTCCGCCCGTCGTGGGGGATGGTCGCATGGTGTGATTCCGCATCCCGGATCTGGCACCTCACGCTTTCCTCTTGGGCGGCGTTGCGCGCAGCGGCGAGGCCTCCCATGCCATCTGCACCAGTTCCCGCAACCGCGGTTCGTCAATCACATCCAGCCGCACAATCACGGTGTGGTAGCCGTTGTAATGATCGGTGGTGAAAAACACCCCTGGCTCCCCGGCCAGCAGCGCCGCCTTGTCGTCCTCATCGGCCACGCGGAAGAGGTACTGGTCGTACCTTGGCACGCGCGCCTT
>DJVD01000071.1:0-933 GCA_002440805.1 Chloroflexi bacterium UBA6265 | reverse complement strand
CCCTTCTCGCTCACGCCCGGTAATGCCAGCGCCACCCGGCGGAGATCATCCTTATCGACCACGGGCCGTCCTTTCCGCAACACTTCTGTCACACGTGAGAATGATTCTCATTCTATAATTGGGGAAGTTCATCCTAACGACAGATCGAGGCCATCATGACCACCCGTTCCAGCCTGACCCGCATCACCCGACTCCTGCTCATGGGGATCATCTTCGCACTGGGTGTGCTTTCGGTCTCGGCGCAATCCTCCAACACGCAAGTGGCGGTGATCGAGATCGATGGCACCATCACCCCCGCCATGGCCAGCTATGTGAAGCAAGGCATCCGCGAGGCCGAAAACAACAACGCCGAGGCGATCGTGCTCCGCATCGATACCCCCGGCGGCCTCAGCACCGCCATGGACGATATCGTTTCCTCCATCCTCGAAAGCGATGTGCCGGTAATCGCCTGGGTTGGCCCGGGCAATGCCCGCGCCGCCAGCGCCGGCGTGTACATCACCTACGCCGCCCACCTGGCCGCGATGGCCCCCGGCACCAATATCGGCTCGGCCAGCCCGGTGGCCGGCGATGGCTCCACCATGGACGAGACGATGCGCAACAAGGTCACCAACGATGCCGTGGCCCGCATCCGCAACCTCGCCGAACTGCGCGGTCGCAATGTGGATTGGGCGATCGCCGCCGTGCGCGATGCCGATAACATCACCGCCACCCAGGCGCTGGAACTGGGCGTGATCGAGTTCATCGCCCCCAACGTGGAGACGCTGCTGAACGAGGTGGATGGCACCACGGTGACGCTGAACAACGGCACCGAGGTGACGCTGGCAACCGCCGGCGCCGCGGTGAACACCCTCGGCATGAACGCCTTCGAGCGGTTCCTGCAGCTCATCTCCGATCCCACCATCGCCTACCTGCTGCTCAGTTTCGGCAGCCTCG
>DJVD01000060.1 GCA_002440805.1 Chloroflexi bacterium UBA6265 | reverse complement strand
GCGATATATACCGGCGCTTCCATGATGTCGGCCACGATCCTGCCGCCAACACCCCCATCAAGGTGCTCCAGCATTTTGTTTCCCCACAAAATTCCAACCACCCGACCTCGCTGGGTCACCACCATATCGCGGGCACCACCGCGGGTGGCGTAGCTCAGCGGCACTTCCGGGGAGATCCCGCCGCCGTCCCACAGCGCATAGGAGCCCACATAAAGGTTTTGCATCTGATCCTCGATGCGAGCGATGCGCGATTCGAAATAGGCCGCCCAGAGCACAAACAGGCCCAGCAACGGCGGAATTGGGTCACGATTGAGAACGCCCAGCAGGATCAGCAGGATGCCGAACCCGATCCCGATGCGGCTGGCAATGGTGGTGGCTCGCCGGCGACTCATGCGGGTGGAGAGGAACGCACGGAGAACCCGACCTCCATCGAGCGGAAATGCGGGAACCAGGTTGAAGAGCATCAGCCCCAGGTTCATCGTGGCAATGGCAGAAATGATGGTGGATAGATCGAGATCGCGAAACTGATTCCCGGCGGCAAACAGCGAATCGGGACCTGAAACTACGCCAATCAACAGCATCCAGGGGAAAAGAATGACAAAGATCGCGAGGTTTACTCCGGGGCCAGCCAGCGCAATGAATAAATCGTCGCGCGGAGAAATCGGTGCCTGTTCGATCCGGGCGACGCCGGCAATGGGTGAGAGCGTTACATCCAGTACCTGCACACCACACTCGCGGGCCATCATAGCGTGCCCCAGCTCATGCGCCAGTACCGAAAGAAAGATGAGCACCACAAGAACGCATCCCCAGAGGAAGGCACCAATGCTGCCGTGATAGCCCCAGTGGAACCACGCCAAAATAAACACCACCACGATACTGAGATCGAGATTGATGTCTACACCAAGCACCCTGGCAACATTGATGGGCCGAAGCATTCGGCAACCTCTCAGAAATACGCGATACTAGGCGGTGAGGATAATCATCCGCAAGAATTGGGCCACTCGCGTAACTATCGCTATTCTACCCGGTATTGATGGTTTCTATGGGGTATTGCCATGGCATGGCTTGAACAAGGTTTTGAAGCAAACCAGGAAATGCGTTCCTGGATATCTCCCAGTCTCATTGAAGCCAACCATATCCTCAGTCTCTCACAGCAGGAACTGCAGGCGTTGGTGGAACATGAGATGTCCCAGAATCCGGCCCTCGAGCTGGAGAGCCGACCCACCTGCCCGATCTGCATGACGGTACTGGAAGGAACATGGTGTTCCACATGCCAGAGCACGGTGGAGCGAGAACCCCGCGAGGAATCGCTCGATACAATGGACGATTACGAGGTGCCTTCGGCGCCGAGCGCTCCTGCCGATTCGAGCACAGATTTCGATCCAATGACCATTGTGGCCTCAGGCGAGAGCCCCATTGACCTGCTCCATGCCGACGCCCGCGTCAGCCTGCACGAAGACGACTACCCGATCGCTGAGTTGATCATCGACTCACTCGACGAACGTGGATTCCTCACGATGTCGCTGGACGATATCGCTGAATCCGTTGGCGTCACCGCTGAGGATGTCGAGGCGGTGTTGCAGATAATCCAGAGCGTCGCGCCGGTTGGGGTGGGCGCCCGCAACCTGGGAGAGTGCCTCCTGTTGCAGATTGACTACCTCCGCCAGCTCGGTGTGGACATTCCGGAATATACGGAAATCGTTGTGGGGGAGCACCTGGATGCTTTTGGCGCCCATCGTTACGGCCAAATCCAGCGCACGCTCGGCGTCACCGCTGATGACCTTGATGACGTCCGTGAGTTCATTCGCGGCCAGCTTAACCCGTTTCCGCTGCAAAGCCATGTGTCACGAAGTTGGCAGGCACCAAATGAGGATGGACACATCTCACCCGATGTGATCATGGAAATCGTTGACGATGTCATTCAGGTCGGGATTGCCGACAACCAGTTCTTCCATCTGCGAACCAACTCGATGTACAGTCAACTGTTCCAACAGTTCTCCACCCGAAAAAACGCAAAGCAGCCGACGCCCGAGCCCGTGGCGGTTGACCTGGATGAGGATACGCGTGACGACGNNAAAATGCAAAGCAGCCGGCTCCCGAGCCTGTGGCGGTTGACCTGGACGAGGACACACATAGCGACGACGAAGAGGCGGTACTGGATCCCGACGTTGTGGCCGAAGCGAGTGCAGACGATCGGCAACATGTTCGTCGATACACGCAACGCGCACAGGTGTTTATGAATAACATCGAGCAGCGCCAATCGACATTGCTGCGCATAAGTGAGTGCATTTCCCGATTCCAGGAGGGATTCCTGCGCGATGGCGTACGCGAACTTCGTCCCCTCACCCGAGCGCTCGTTGCCCAGGAAGTTGGCGTGCATGAGAGCACCGTGAGCAGGGCCACGGCAAACAAGTTCGTGCAGTTGCCGAATCGCAAGGTCATCCCGTTCGCCGATTTCTTCACCGCCAACCTCAGCGCGAAGGAAGTGATCAAGCAGATCATCGAGAAAGCCGCCAATGACGGGGAAACACTTACGGACAAGAAGATTGTCGAGCAGCTCCAGGACGAGGGTATCCGAATCGCCCGCCGCACCGTTGCCAAGTACCGGGCAGAACTGGGCATCCTGCCCAGCACCATGCGCTAACTGCGACAGGCAATTCGGCAAACGTCGCGCAAAGAAATCGTCCGCCTGATGGTCAGGCGGACGATTTTCACAATTGCTCGGGTTAGGCAGAACGCTAGCCGCGGTCGGACCGTGCTCGATCCATATCGCGTTTGGCATCCCGTTCGGCGCTGGCCTGTCGCTTGTCGTAGAGTTTCTTGCCACGCGCCACACCGATATCCACTTTGGCGCGACCATTCTTGAGGCGAATGCGGAGAGGCACAATGGAAAGTCCCTTTTGCTCCACCGCTTTTTTCAATGCCTCGATTTCGCGGGCATGCGCCAGCAATTTCCGCGGTCGATCGGGATCGTGATTGGTCCAGCTTCCATGCGAGTACGGTGTGATATGGCTGCCAATCAGCCAGAGTTCGCCGTTTTGGATCCGCACATAGGCCTCGGAAATCGTCGCCTTTCCGTCTCGGATCGATTTAATTTCCGTGCCGCTGAGCACAATTCCGGTTTCCAGCTGTTGTTCGATAAAGAAATCGTGAAAAGCACGCCGGTTCTGGGTCACGGTACGATCGGCGTTATTCTGTTCGGTGGTGGTGGTTTGCTGCTTCTTTGCCATGGATGAAATGATACATCCTTGCGGATGCAATCCACATGGGTGAGGAATTCACCTACAGTATCGGGGTTTTGATGCAGTTCTCCTTGCCAGTATCGTCCCGGATTCCTCATATACTCACCTTGGAACCTCGCCTGAAGAGGCTCCACGGATGGTGACAAAGGGGTCCAGATGGATCAGGTCTTCGCTACTGTCGGACTCGTCCTCATTTTCGGCCTGGCGTTCTGGCGAAACCTGAATATGGGCGCTGTCGCCCTCGCCTTCGCCTTCCTCCTTGGCACCTTCTATTTCGATCTCGAAGCAACCGAGATTTCCAGCGGCTTCCCCGGTCATCTCGTCATCACGCTCCTCGGTGTCACGTATATCTTCGGCATCGGTCGGCAAAACGGCACTGTGGATCAGGTGGTTCGCACCCTGGTAACAGCGGTTCATGGCCGTGTGGCACT
>DJVD01000236.1 GCA_002440805.1 Chloroflexi bacterium UBA6265 | reverse complement strand
ACTTTGAGAAGATGCTCTACGACAATGCCCTTCTCCTTCCGATCTACGTAGATACGTATCGATATACCAGCGAACCACTATTCCGCACCACCGCCGAAGGCATCGTCACCTGGATGGAGCGCGATATGCGCTTGCCCGGGGGCGGCTTCACCGCTGCACAGGATGCCGATAGCGAAGGCGTGGAGGGCAAGTTCTATATCTGGACGGCAGCAGAGATCGACAAGATGTTCGCTGCCGATGACGCCGATCTGGTGAAGCTACATTTCGGCATCGCCGATCCGGGATCGTTTGAAGGCGCAACCGTACTACGGGTGGTGAAAGCGGAGGAAGACATCGCGGCAGACCTGCAACTACCGTTGGCCGATGTGCACCAACGCCTGGCAAGGATCAAACAGCAAATGTTGGCGACGCGCGACAAGCGCGTGCATCCATCGCGCGACGGCAAGGCGCTGGCGAGCTGGAATGGCCTGGCCATTCACGCCCTCGCCTATACGGGCAACGCCCTGCAGGATGCACACTACATTGACCTTGCCCGTGGTGCCGCCCGGTTTGTAGTGGACAACATGCTGGCAGCCGACGGTGCCCTCTCCCGAAGTTGGACCAATGGCAAAACGGTTACCACCGGCGTGCTTGATGACTACGCCAACATGATCCGTGGCTTGCTGACGCTCTACAGCGTTTCCGGCGAGCAGGAATGGCTGGATACGGCCTGGCAGTTGACCACCTATGTGCAGGATCACTTCCGCCACGAATCGGGCACAGGTTTCTACGATACGCCTGATACCGCTACCGATCTGTTTGTGCGGCCACGCGACCTCACCGATACCGCCGTGCCAGGCGCAAATGCCACCATGGCCGAGGTGTTGCTCATCCTCGGCACCATGCGTCGCGATGATACGCTCGCCGTCCAGGCACGTACGATTATCGAATCGATGGCCGCAATGCTCGGCCGGTTCCCAACCCACCTGGGCATGATGGCCGCCGCCGCCGAACGCCTGCTTTCCCCACCACGTGAACTGGTGCTGGTTGGTGACGATGTTTCCGCGCTGCGATCTGCAGCCAGCCAGCGGGTTGATCCGCTGGTAATCACGGGCTACGTTCAATCCGCAGCAGATGCAAACGGCGATTGGGCATTCCTGGCCGATCGCCCCATCACCGACGAGCCGGTAGCCTACTGGTGCACCAACTATGCCTGCCAACCGCCAGAGAATAATCCCGAGCGCCTGGCAGCTACGTTGATTTCCAGTTAGCGCACGCCGCTAATCCAGAAGCTGGTGGAGCCAGGCGATTTTCTCGCGCACGCCATAGGCTCCACCGCCATCGTGGCCGTTGAACGCGTACACCTCGATCTCCTTCTCGGCGGCGTAATGGTTGTATGCCGCGTAGACCGTGCTCGGCGGGCATACGGCGTCCATCAAGCCCACGGAGAAGTGCGCCGGTGCTGTGGAGCGGACGGCGAAATTCACCCCATCGAGGTAATCGAGCGTCGCGAAGCTGCGTTCCACCTGATCGGCATGTTGGGCCAGGTATTTCGCCAGTTCCGAATAAGGGGCACTGTCTGTAATGGTGGCCGCACGGCGATAATGGCTAAGGAAAGGTTGATCGGCCCAGACGCCGGTCAGGTCATCTACCAAACCAGCCACGGCCAGCGAAATGCCACCCCCCTGGCTACCACCACTCACCACAATGCGATCATCGATATCCGGATGACTACGCGCCGCTTCTACCGCTCGCACGGCGTCGGTATAGACCCGGCGATAGTAATGGTGCGCCGGGGAACTGAGCCCACGAGTGAGAAATCCGGGAAACTGCGGCTCGCCATTGGCGCCGGCATCCGGTGTATCGCCGCGCTGCCAGGCACTACCCTGACCGCGCGTATCCATGATGAAGTGGGCAAACCCGGCCGAGCTAATTAGCGTGTAGTTGGTGGGGAACCCACGGCCGCCACCGTACCCAAGGTACTCCACTACGCATGGCATCGGTTTGGCCACATGCTTCGGCACCAGCAGCCAGGCTCGAATCGGCTGGCCATCGAAGCCGGCGTAGGTAACATCGTACACATCCTGCGCCGAGAGCCCGGCATCATATGGCACGAAGCTGACCGCGAGGTCGTGAGCGCGCGCCTGGTTGAGCGTGTCATCCCAGAACGTATCGAAATCATCCGGCTCATGCCGATCCGGCTGGTAGTGCTGGAGTTGCTCCAGCGAGAGGTCAAAGAACGCCATTGGAATCCCCTTGCAGTAACGACCTTTTCGTCACCGTAGCACAGAGGGGAACGCGATGGAATGCAGTGTTGACGCAAAGAATCGCGTTCCCTACCCTATCGTTACTCACGAAGGAGAACGACCATGCCAGATTCTGTTTCCCTGTGCGCCACGTGTGGGGTCGAGCACGCCCATCCCTTGCCAGACGTGTGCGCGATTTGCGCCGACGAGCGCCAATACCTCCCTGCCGATGGTCAACAGCGGTGGACCACACTGGAGCAACTACGTCCCGACCGCGCCATGGACATTGGGGAAATGGAGCCGAACCTCTACGGCTTCACCACCACGCCACCGGTTGGAATCGGCCACCGTCCCATCCTGGTGCAAACGAACCAGGGCAACCTGCTATGGGATCCGCCCGCCTATATCGATGATGCTGCTGTCACCCGCGTGAAAGAACTGGGTGGGGTTCGCTGGATTGCGGCCAGTCATCCCCATATGTTCGGCGTACAACTGGAGTGGAGCAACGCCTTCGGAGGTGCTCGCATCCTTGTGAATGCGCGGGACCAGGCATGGCTGGCACGAACCGGTGAGGCCATCGAGTTCTGGGATGACCAGCAAATACTGACACCCAAACTGCGTCTTCTTCGCGTAGGTGGCCATTTCCCCGGCAGCTCCGTTGTGCATTGGGATGGTGCCGATGATGCAGGGGTCCTGCTCAGCAGCGATTCCATTTTCCCGGTGGTAGCCGAAGGTTGGGTCACCTTCCTTCGCAGCTATCCGAACCAGATTCCCTTATCGGCCACTGCGGTTCGCCGCATTGTCGACCGCGTGGATGAACTGGAATTCGACCGGCTTTACGGCAACTTCCGGGAACGTGTCCGCCTTGGCGATGCGAAGGAAAGCGTGAGGCGNNCTAGGGTGAGGTCAGTGCAGACATGCGCCATAGCGCCTGGCCATAAGCTGACTGGCCAGCCTACATCATGGTCACGAGCGCGAATGCCAGCGCAATCATCAGCGCCACGATCAGGATTGACGCCCAGAGCGGCAGGTGGATGCGCACCGATTCCGAGCCGTGAGTCTGGACCGTGTTGGTAACCGGCGGGGTTTCAACGGTGGGCTCCGACGGCGTTGCCTCCAGGATTTCAGCGAGCAGGGTGGGGTCAACCACCGGCTCGGCCTCTACTTTCGGCGTATGCGTAGCCGCCTGCACCACGTCCACGGCATGATCCACGGAAGCATCAGGCACGGGGGCGGGAATGTCGCCACGGGCAGCGATGGCCTGCAGCCAGAGTGGCAGGTCGGTAACATCCACCAGCGTGCGCGGATCGATCTCGCTGGTATCGGGCTCGGGCAAGGCGCGTTCGCGACGCTGCTCGGCATTCGGCAAATCGCGCCAGGCAGGCGGACGCTTCAGCCACGATGGCATGGCATCCTTCAGGCCACCATCGGGGATGGGTCGCATTTGCTCGGGTTGTTTGGCGTCGTTCATTCCCCTACCCTCGCCGCGGAGCCTGCAAATCGTCCGAATCCAGCCAGATAGTGACTGGTCCATCGTTCACCAGTTCAACTGCCATTTCGGCACCGAACACCCCGGTTCCCACCTGGAAACCAAATGAACGCAAGGCGTCAACAAACAACGCTACCATCGGTTCGGCCACCTGCGGCGGTGCGGCATGCGCCCAACTTGGCCGCCGCCCCTTGCGGGTATCGGCATACAACGTGAATTGTGACACAACCAACATGGAGAAGGATGTCGGGTCGTCGGCAATGTACTCCAGCGCGGAGCGATTCATCATGCCGTCGGCATCATCCAGGATGCGCAGGTTGGCGATTTTTCCAGCAAGCAGGTCGATTTCCTCATGGCCATCTTCCGGCGAGATTCCCACGAGCAAGACATATCCGGCACCGATCGCATCCACAATCGCGCTCTCAACGGTCACACTGGCACGGCTGACGCGCTGCAGGCATACCCTCATTTCGGCGCAATCATCGCCGTGGCGAGGGCGGCAATGCCCTCCTCACGACCGACAAATCCCATGCCCTCGTTGGTGGTGGCTTTAATACTGATTGCAGTCAACGGCAGGCCGGTGGATTCGTGCAGGCACTGCTTCATCGCCGGCACGTGCGGATTTATTTTCGGCGCCTCAGCGATGACGGTGGCATCGATATTCACGATCTGCCAGTTGTGTTCTGCCAATAGCGCAACACTGTGACGCACGATCGCGACGCTGTCGAGATCTTTCCATTGCGGGTCGGTAGGCGGGAAGTGAACGCCAATATCGCCCAGGGCAGCTGCGCCCAGCAACGCATCCGCAATTGCATGGAGCAATACATCGGCATCGCTGTGGCCCAGCAATCCTTTCCCGAACGGGATCTCCACGCCACCGAGCACCATGCGGCGATCCTCGGCGAAACGGTGGACATCGTAACCGATACCGGTACGGGGCCAATTCATGATGCTTTTTCCTCTCGAGCGCGCAGGATCGCCTCGGCAATCAGGAGATCGTGCGGATGGGTGATTTTCAGGTTGGTGCTATCGCTGACCACGATTTGAACCGGGAAGCCGAGCCGCTCGGCCAGCGATGCTTCATCGGTTATGTTGGGCTCGGCCGTGGTGGCAAGTTCAGCCATGATGCCCATGCGATCGGCGCGAAACGCCTGCGGGGTTTGCGCGCCCCACAACATCGACCGATCGATTGTTTCGGCAATACGGCCATGTTCAACGCGTTTGATCGTATCGATAACCGGTGCGGCGAGGATCGCACCACCGTGCTCAACTGCGGCCTCGATACAGGCATCGATATCCTCGGGTAGTACCAGTGGCCGGGCTGCATCGTGCACCAGCACGATCTCGGTACCCTCGGGCACGGCAGCCACCCCGTTGGCCATAGAGTGCTGACGCGTTTCGCCACCGGCCACCACCGCGATTACCTGCGGCCAGGTGCCGGCTGCCAACAGGTTGGCCACATCGGCTTCCGTATGCGGGCTGACGACAATGATGATGCCGGTCGTGAGGCTGGAACCCGCAAAGGCATCCAGCGACCAGGCCAGCACGGGCCGGCCCAGCAGTGGCGCCAGTACCTTGGCAGCATTGCCGAATCGCTCACCAGTGCCTGCGGCTACGATCACCGCGACCGCGCTCATCGTAGCGCCTCGTGGGCGTCATAGAGGCGTTCCGCAACCTCATATGGCACAGGGGCTGATCCAAGGAGGCGACCTTCCCGAAAACCAACTCCGTGATAGTCACTGCCACCAGTAGGAATTAATTCCCATTCATCCGCAATTGCACGAAGTTCCTGGTGCTGCTCGGGCGAGTACTCGGCGTAGTACGTCTCGAAACCGCGCAATCCGGCTGGCACCAATCGCTTGAGGATGCCGTTGATATCACGGGTGGTATAGGGATGGGCCAGCACCGGAATCGCATTGTGCCTTACCAGCAGCTGGACGGCATCCTCGGGGCTAAAGGGATCGCGCGGGATATAGCCAGGCCGGCCCGCCTTGAGAAAGCGATCGAATGCATCGGACACATCGGTGGCAGCACCGATCTCGATGAGGGCACGGGCAACGTGCGGCCGGCCAATGGTGCCAAAATCGGCCTGGGCCAGGATAGCATCACCATCGATGGCGTAGCCGAGGCTCTGTACCTTTGCGATCATCCGCTCCACACGAGAGAACCGGCTGGCAGCCTGTTCGGCGAGGGCGGCGGTGAGGCCATCGTCATTGATATCGACAAAGTAGCCGAGCACATGCACTTCGGCGCGATCGACCGTGGTACTGAGCTCCACGCCGGGGAACAGCGTGATACCCGCATCGCTGGTGTGCTGTTGCACTTCGGCCAGGGCATCCATCGTATCGTGATCGGTAACACCAAGCACAGAAATCCCCTGTCGAATGGCGAAATTCACCAGTTCGGCAGGGGTATCCTGACCATCGCTTGCAGTGGTATGCGTGTGCAGATCAATACGTGGATGGGTAAGGTCGGTCATAACGGCCAGTTTAGCGCGGTTCTATCACCAAACGAATGGCAGTGCGATCCTCGTTCTCGATGGTGACATCGATAAAGGCGGGCACGCATACCGCATCGATGCCGCTTTCGAGCAGGTAATCGCGGGCGATGGCTACGGCCTTGATGGCCTGGTTGGTGGCACCGGCACCGATGGCCTGCACCTCGGCACGGCCGACTTCGCGAACGACGCCGGCAATTGCACCGGCAACGGCGCTGGGTCGGGAGCGGGCCGAAACCTTCAATACTTCGCCGATGCCAATAACAATGCCATCGGATACGATCTCGGAGACGCGCTCCTCCACCTCCACAGCAACACTGGCATACAGGGCGGTGGATTCTTCGTAACTCAGCTCGGGATTACCATGGCCATTGCTGGCAACCGGAATCCCGGCTTCTGCATCATATTCAGCTTGAACGGGTTCCGGGGTAAAGGTGAAATCAGCGGGTTCAGCCTCGCCCGCGTAATCGCTGGTTTCGAAACTTTCGATATCAACAGTTTCAGCCGCCGGCTCCTCGATGCGGTTTCCGACTTCGGGAGCGATTCCTGTTTCCGGCTCCTGGTGCTCATCCGCATCGGGAGGAAAACTGTTGCCATCGGGTTTGATTTTAATATCGTTGAGATTGAGCTTGCTAAAGAAACGATTCATGAAACGGTACTCTCTTTCCCCACAACCCGGATTACGGGTGCAACAACGAATCCACGCACGCCTATGCCAGATGGCTTCGCTCGCGCGAGTGACAAATTTCAGCCCAGTCGTGCCTGGAATTTAGCTGACGATCGCAAGGGCCATCAGCCACTCACCTCCCCCACAGAGGTATAAACGTAGTCTACGCTTTTCCACCAACTATTTACATGTGATTTCGCTGTGGCTGGGCCGAAAAAGCAAAAACGCGTGTGCCCAATTCCTGCTTTGCAGAAATCGGGCACACACGTATTGCTCTTGAGAGACAACGGGCGTGCGCGGCGTTGGCCAGCGCATGCGAGCACCGGGTGCGTTAGCGCGCGTAATCTACAGCACGCGTTTCGCGGATTACCGTTACCTTGATCTGGCCCGGATATTCGAGGGTTTCCTCGATCTTCCGTACCACATCCTGTGCCAATCGGGTTGCGCCGGCATCGTTCACCGCAGTCGGATGGACGAGGATTCGCACCTCGCGTCCGGCCTGGATGGCAAATGACTTCTCGACGCCCTCAAACGAGTTGGCTACGCCTTCCAGCGCTTCCAGTCGCTTGATGTAGGTCTCCACCATTTCACGTCGGGCACCTGGTCGGGCGCCGGAAATGGCATCGGCGGTTTGCACAATGAAGGCCTCAATGGTTTGCGGCTCTTCTTCATTGTGGTGGGCTGCAATCGCGTGCACGATCTTGGAAGATCGACCCAACCGTCGGGCGATATCAGCGCCAATAAGCGCATGCGGACCTTCGACTTCGTGGTCCACTGCCTTGCCGATATCGTGGAGCAAACCAGCGGTTTTGGCGACATTCACATCGGCACCGAGTTCGGCGGCAAGATTTGCCGCAATCAAACTGGTTTCGAGGCTGTGCCCCAACACATTTTGGCCATAACTGGTGCGGAACTTAAGCCGACCCAGCAGCTTGACCAAATCGGGGTGGAGGCCAGGAACGTTGGCATCGTATGCCACGCGTTCGCCCTCTTCCCGCATGATTTCGTCGAGTTCCATCTGGGTTTTGGCGACCACTTCCTCGATGCGTGCGGGGTGAATGCGGCCATCCTGCAGCAGCTTCTGCAGGGCGCGGCGCGCCACCTCGCGACGAACGGGATCGAACCCACTCACTGTTACGGCTTCGGGGGTATCATCCACGATCAGGTCAACGCCGGTTGCGGCCTCCAGTGCGCGAATGTTACGACCCTCGCGGCCAATGATGCGGCCCTTCATGTCGTCATTCGGAAGAGGAACCACACTCACGGTGGTCTCTGAAACGTAATCGGAAGCGATACGTTGAATGGTGGTTGCCAGGATCTTGCGGGCACGCTTGTCCGCTTCTTCCTTTGCTTCGCGCTCGATCTCGTGCACATGGCGCTGGGCCATATGGCGGGCATCGGCTTCGATATCGGCAATCAACTGATCGCGGGCATCGGCCGCCGTTAGCCCGGCAACACGCTCGAGTTCTGCATGGTAATGCTGGCGGGATTGCTCCACTTCCTGCATTTGCAGTTCACGTTGTTCCTCGAGTTCACGGAGGACTGTTTGGCGGTGTTCTTCGAGCTCCTGATCCTTGCGGATTTTGTCGCTCTCCCAGGAATCTTGCTGGCTTTGCAGTCGCTGTTCGCCCTTGCGCACGATCTGCTCTCGCTGCTCGACCTTCTGGGCCTTTTCATCTATGGTTTCTTCTTTTTTCTCGATTCGTCGCTCAATGCGTTCGATTTCGACCCGGCGCTGTGTCAGCTCCCTGTCGAGTTCGCCGCGTAGACGAATCGCATCATCCTTGGCAGAAAGTGCGATATCCCGCCGCTTGGTTTCGGCCTCTTCAATTACGCGATCTGCTTCATGTTGGGCGGATTTCACGCGCGACTCTGCGCGTTGTTCCAGCCAGAAATAGGTCACGAAAAAGGTGATTCCAGCAACGAGCACTGCGCCAATGATGAAGATCGTAAGATCACCCATCTGTAGCTCCTCGCTCGTGTCCCCATCTTGCGATGAGGTCTCTATTGTTAAGGTGTGATGGCCCTTCGCGAGAGCCGGTGTATCTCTTGGCGGATATGCCGGTTTCGCACGCTCACAATGAGCCAGTACATCGCCTAGCATACGCTCAATCGACGTAACGGGTCAATGGAACCAGTTGACCGCTGAGGGCTTCAGGGGCATACGTACGCATGTGGTTGCAATAGCAATGCGCATCGCGGTGTATCGCCGTACAATGCAAGCAACAACGACGCGCCGATGCCACAAAATGCGGAAGAGAATGCCCATGTGCCCCAGTGCCAGCGGAAAATCAAAAGCCGATTCCCCTTCGGAGGCCGGCGATGTGGCCCTGCTGATCGATTACGAGAATCTCCAGGTGAGTTTGCGCAATCATTTCAACCTCACCACCCCCAAGATGAGCCTGAT
>DJVD01000256.1 GCA_002440805.1 Chloroflexi bacterium UBA6265 | reverse complement strand
ATTACGGGGAGATTGCTGCCGGGTCACTGGTGGCAATGAACTCGGGTTGGGGCAGTCGCTGGAGCGATCCTGCCGGGTTCGTCAATCTCGATACCAACAACGTTCAGCACTATCCCGGCTTCAGCCCGGATGCCACCGAGTTCCTGCTATCGCAGCGCGATATCGTGGGCATTGGCGTAGATACGTTGAGTCTTGATCCGGGCAATTCCACCGATTTCGGCACCCACATCACGCTGCTCGGCGGTGGGAAGTACGGAATTGAGAACCTCGCGCATCTCGGCCAACTGGATCCGGCCGGTGCCACTGTGTATGTGGGTGCCCCGAAATGGGCGGCCGCATCCGGCGGTCCCAGCCGCGTGATCGGCTTCAATCGGGCACGATAGAAAACCACATGGACCCGGGCCTTGCCTGACCCGGGTCCATTTCGTGGTGCTTAATGTTCGTTAGGCAGCGTCACCCATGCCGGCTTCACTGAGGCGATCGGCCTCATCGGCGGCGCGAAGATCGTCGATCAACATCTCGATCTGGCCATTCATCACGCCCGGAATGTTGCTGATGCTCTTGCCAATGCGATGATCGGTAATGCGATCCTGGGGGTAGTTGTACGTGCGGATCTTCTCGCTGCGCTCGCCCGAACCAATTTGGCTGCGCCGCTCGTCCCCCCGCTCTTCGGCCAGCTTGGCTTCCTTCTGCTCCAGCAGGCGCGATCGCAACACGGTCATCGCCTTCAGCTTGTTCTTCAGCTGGCTTTTCTCATCCTGCATGGCCACCA
Organism: Chloroflexi bacterium UBA6265; assembly: GCA_002440805.1. Lineage (GTDB taxonomy): Bacteria > Chloroflexota > Chloroflexia > Thermomicrobiales > UBA6265 > UBA6265. Next base: position 8,337 of record DJVD01000256.1, on the reverse strand, counting down.
CAATTCCGGTGGGGATGTGGGTAATGCGTACGGCGGAGTCGGTGGTGTTCACGCTTTGGCCACCGTTACCGGAGGAGCGATAGACATCGATACGGAGATCGTTGTCGTTGATCTGCATATCCACTTCTTCAGCTTCCGGCAGCACGGCGACACTGGCAGTACTGGTGTGAATACGACCCTGGCTTTCGGTGGCGGGTACGCGCTGCACCCGATGAACGCCGGATTCGAACCGCAGGAAGCTATAGGCCCCCTTGCCGCGAATCTCGAAAATGATCTCGCGGAAGCCGCCACCATCGGTTTCGGTGGCGCTGAGTACTTCCGCTTTCCAGCGCATTTTCTCGGCGTAGCGGGAGTACATGCGGAAGAGATCGGCGGCAAACAACGCCGCCTCATCGCCACCGGTACCGGCGCGAATTTCCACAATCACATTTTTGTCGTCGTTGGGATCCCTGGGCACTAGCAGCCTGCGGATCTCTTGCTCGATCTCTTCCTGGCGGGCGCGCAGGAGCTTCAGCTCATCTTTGGCCAGATCGGCGAGTTCATCATCCATCTCGGCCATTTCACGCGTTTCCGCGATCTGGCGGGAAAGGTCCTTGTGTTCGGCCCAGGCGGTAACCAGTGGCTCCATTTCGGAGCGTTCGCGACCCAAATCCATAATCTGGGTAGCATCGGTCGCCACCGCGGGATCACCCATGGTGTGATCTATTTCATGTAACCGACGCTCGAGTTCATCGAGTGTGGTGCTAAAGGACTGCATAGTAGCGGACATTAACGGGTTCCCTCAAAATATTGCGCATAACACTATCGACGCCCAGCGGCGCGCACATGCCAAGTATAACGGGTTGGCAACACAATTATTTGATCGCTGGCAGCTGTCGTTTCCAGGACGTTCCCCAGATACCTCGTGCCAGCAGGTTGCCAGCACTGCGGACAGCTTCATCATCCAGTTGATAGCGCAGGGAGTTGGTGATGGCAGCCAGTTTGTCGCGATCGACAGACTCGTCCTCGGTGGCGAGCATGCGGCGCACCTCGCGACGGCGTTCAATGCCGGTGGCCAGCGCCTGGCGCAGCAGGTCAAGTTCCGGGCGCCCGCCATCGGCCTCCACGCCCACCACCGTCACCGCGAACACCACAGGCGACCCGGTAAGTACGTACCAGGCGCGGGCGAGGTCTTCCTGATACCCAAGTTCCGGCTGGGTGAGGCCGAGTGGGCCGTCTACCACAACAACCTGGGCGGCAGCGGCAGCTTCATCGGCAGCATCGTAGACAAAACCGTCGGCGTTTATCCCAAAGAAACCCCGCAACAGAGCCCGGATGAGCAGCTCGGCCGTCGGGGTGGTATCGACCATTCGGATCGGTGACTGTTCGATGCCGTCCGGCCGCACAGGTGTGCGGATAGCGATGGTGCTGATGGCCTCTTCCGGTTGTGACCCATTGACGACCGCAATCGAGGGATCGATGAAGTGGGTATCGACGAGGTTGGAAGCCTCCGCAAGCGACAGAAGGGCGACATCGCCGCGGCCAACCCGGTCGGCGGTGAGGTTGGGCACAACCTCTACTGCCAGGTCGGTTTCAATCCAGCCTTGCTGCAGTGGAGTGCTGATGATGCCGGTCATGAGATTGTGATCGATGTAGAGCGTCAATGATGTTCCTTACCTGATGTTTCCCTATCGAATTTCGAGACATATTGTGGGCAACTGCCGATGATCTTGAGTTCCTGCGTAATGGCGCGCATCTCTTCCAGGGAAGCCGCGATATGAGGATCCAGCCGGTGGCCCTCCAGATCGAGCAGGAACACATATTCACTCAGCACCCTTTTTGTGGGGCGGGTGATGATATTCGTGAGTTGTACATCGGCGGCCGCGAACGGACCCAGGGCCTTATGCAGGCTGCCGGGCAAATTCTTGTCCAGACGCATGGCGATAAAGGTTTTGTCTCGACCCGTAGGCTCAGCATCGTGGTCCGCCAACACCATAAACCGGGTGCGATTGTTGGCAACATCCTGGATACCGCGGACGAGGATCTCACCACCGTACATCGCTTGCGCCCGCTCGGGGCCAATCGCCACGCTGGTGTGATCGCCACGTTCCACCACGGCCTGAACCGCTCCACTGGTGCTCATCGCGGCTACCCGATCGGCATTCGGCAAGTGGGTGTCCAACCACTTGCTGCATTGCGCCAACGCCTGCGGATGCGAGTGCACATGTGTCACGATTTCCAGCGATGTCCCCGCCAACCCGACCAGCACGTGCTCGATCGGCACGACGATTTCGGCAAACAGCTTGAGATCCGTATCGTGAATGAGGATATCCAGGCTTTGGCTTACCGGTCCTTCGATCGAGTTTTCCACCGGCACGACCGCGTACTCGGCCCGACCCTGTTCCACCGCCGCAACTGCGGCAGCAAAGTTGGGCATCTCGATCAGGTCGACATCGCTTCCTGCGAACTCGATTGCCGCCTGTTCGCTATAGGTGCCGCGAGGGCCAAGAAATGCCGTTGTCATCCACGCGTCTCCACTATCAACCGGTGCCAAACCGCTCCCGTCATTGTACGCGGCGGCGGTACAATGCAGGCATGATGACGGAACGCACACCCCCTTCCACTCGCCGCACGCCTGCCCAACGCCGCGAACGGCACAAAAAGCCACGATCGCCCGAGAATTCGCAGGACACACCCTGGCGATTGTTCATTGCCGTGCCACTGCCGACGGCGGTTCGAGACCAGGTGGCGCGAATTATCGACCACCTGCAAGCTACAGACCTGCCGGTACGTTGGATTGACCCCGATAACGGACACCTCACCCTCCACTTCCTCGGCGATGTCGAAGCCGAAATGGCCGAACTTCTGCGGATGGCGATGGGAGTGGCGCTGACGCATCACACGGCGTTTGAATTGCGTACTGCCGATCCGGGGGCATTCCCCTCCGCCCGCCGTCCTCGTGTGCTTTGGCTGGGATTGTGGGGACAGACCTATCGACTGGAAGCGCTCTACAACGATCTTGGCGATTTCCTCGACGATTTCGGACTTGATATCGAAGATGTTCCTTTTCATCCGCACATTACGCTGGGTCGCGTGCGCGATGTNNTCGCCTGTACCGTTCCCGATTACCGAGATCCAGCTGGTGCGCAGTCACCTCAGCAAAGATGGCCCTCGCTACGAAGTGCTGGCCCGATATACGCTCGCGTCAGCAGAAAAAGAGGGATCGGAAACCTATCACTAATCGGTGAAATGTATGCCGATGTGTAGATGGTGTAGTGTTTTTTCCGCGATTCTTGTTACCGAATATTCCCGCCCTCTTTCTTCCAGAACACAATTCAACCCAAGTCTATCGCCAGTCATTGGGTTGCGAATCGCTATCTGACGGCGATGAGCAATGTTTTCTGCTGTTCAAGGACGTGCGGATGGTTTGTACTTTGCGCCCAATCACCATTGTGATTTTCTGCACTACTGATACAATCGCGATTGAGTGGTGGATGCGCTGCAGGTACCGTACCTCTGCCACGGTCGGTCGCACAGGAGCACCGAAAAATGCAGCAAGGATGGGGCAAAATGACAGCTACACGCGTCGAAAAAGATCTGCTCGGCGAACTCGAAGTGCCGGCGGATGCCTATTACGGTATTCATACCCAGCGGGCACTGAACAACTTCAAAATCAGTGTCGGCAAAATCCAGGATTCTCCGGAATTTGTACGCGGCATGGTCATGGTGAAAAAGGCCTCGGCCCTCGCCAACCTCGAGAAGCGCACAATCCCTCGTGACGTGGCCGATGCCATCGTCAAGGCGTGCGACCTCGTGCTGGAGGAAGGNNCGTTGCATGGATCAGTTCCCCGAGGATGTATTCCAGGGTGGAGCTGGTACGAGCGTCAACATGAACGCCAATGAGGTAATCGCCAACCTGGCACTGGAGACCATGGGCCTGCCCAAGGGCCGCTATGATGTGATCAATCCCAACGACCACGTCAACAAGAGCCAATCCACCAACGATGCCTATCCGGTAGGCTTCCGCATCGCGGTTTACAACGATGTCCAGGGCCTGCGCGAAGAACTCGCCCACCTGGCAGCATCGTTCGATGCCAAGGCCGATGAGTTCGCGCACATCATCAAGATGGGCCGCACCCAACTGCAGGATGCAGTGCCGATGACTGTCGGGCAGGAGTTCCGCGCGTTCAGTGTGCTGATGCAGGAAGAGCGACGCTTCCTTGAGTTCGTATCGACATTGCTGTTGGAAGTGAACCTGGGCGCAACCGCAATCGGCACGGGCCTGAATACGCCCGAAGGCTATCCGGAAGTGGCCGTACGCCATTTGGCGGAAGTGAGTGGCCTGAAGGTTGTCCCGGCCGAGAACCTGATTGAAGCCACAAGCGACACCGGCGCCTATGTGAGCATGCACGGTGGCCTGAAGCGGCTGGCGGTGAAGCTGGGCATGATTGCCAACGATCTCCGCCTGCTCTCATCTGGTCCTCGGGCTGGCCTGAACGAGCTCAACCTGCCCGAGCGACAGGCTGGTTCCAGCATCATGCCGGCGAAGGTGAACCCGGTGATTCCGGAAGTGGTGAACCAGGTGTGCTTCAAGGTGATGGGTAACGATGTCACCGTCACCATGGCCGCCGAAGCCGGCCAACTGCAACTCAACGTAATGGAACCGGTGATTGCCCAGTGCATCTTCGAGAGCATCGACCTGCTGCGAAACGCGTCGGTCACACTGAGGGAACTTTGCATCGACGGCATCACGGTGAATGAAGATGTCTGCCTGCATCACGTGATGAACAGCATCGGTATCGTCACCTACCTCAACGAGCGCATCGGCCATGATGCCGGCGATGCGGTAGGACGTGAATGTGCACGATCGGGACGTTCGGTACGTGAAGTCGTGTTGGAAATGGGGCTATTGAGCGAGAAGGAAGTTGACGAACTCCTCTCCGTGGAAAACCTGATGAACCCGGTCTACGCCGGAACGTATTACCAGACAGCCGATCCGGACGTGCTGCCAGTAGAAAACTAGATCCAGGAACAAAGAGGTTCCTGAAGGGAAAAAGCCATGATCGTGCTTGAGTTCCTGATCGTACTCGCGTTTATCTTCCTCGGTGCCCGGTTGGGCAGTATCGGCATCGGCTTCGCCGGTGGTGCGGGCTTGCTGGCGCTCGCGATTGTTGGCGTCACCATTAGCGCCGACCAGATGCCAGTCGATGTAATCACCATCATCATGGCGGTGATTGCCGCCATCGCCACCATGCAGGTGGCCGGTGGCATGGATTACCTGGTGCGAATCGCCGAGCGCATCCTGCGAAAGAATCCGCGCCACCTCAACTTCCTTGCCCCAATCGTCACCTACCTGATGACGATCATGGCCGGGACCGGCCACACCGCGTTCTCGATGATCCCGGTGATCACCGAAGTGGCCAAGGAAAACGACATGCGTCCATCACGGCCGCTGTCGATCGCCGTACCAGCCTCGCAAATGGCCATCACGGCATCGCCGATCTCGGCTGCCGTCGTCGCCTTCTCGGCGATGCTGGAGCCAGACGGCGTGGACTACCTCCAGTTGCTGGCCATCGCCATTCCTTCCACCTTCATTGCCTGCATGATTACTGCAGCAATCATGATGATGTGGGACAAAATGCGCGGCACCTCTGAGCTGCACACGCTGGACATCTACCAGGAACGACTCAAGGCTGGCGTGATTGCGCCGCCGAAGGGCGCCAACATCGCAGCCCTACCTGCGAGTGCAAGGAAGTCGGTGATGATCTTCCTCGGTGGCCTGGTCACCGTGATGGTGTACGCCACCATGATCTCCGACAAGGTTGGCCTCAAGACCAATTCGCTCGGCAAGAACCTCTTCTATGAGAAGACCACCGATGTCATTACGGAAGTGAATGGCTCCAAGGTCGTAGAAACAACAGTTGCCCTCACGCCCATCATCGGCCGTGATGCCGCTATCATCGCCATCATGCTGGGTGTCGCGATGCTCATCGCCCTCCTCTGCAAGGTGAACACAGTACACGTCCTCACCGCCTCGGTCTTCAAGAGTGGCATGAGCGCCGTAGTTTGTGTGCTTGGTGTGGCCTGGCTCGGTACTGCATTCGTCAAGAACAACGAAGCCTGGATCAAGGACACAGCCGGTGACTTGTTGACTGACCACCCGTGGACACTGGCAATCGTGCTCTTCTTCGCTTCGGCCCTGTTGTACTCGCAAGCCGCAACGACACGGGCGTTGATGCCGACCGCGTTGGCCATTGGTGTTGCGCCACTGGCAGCCATCGCCGCCTTCCCGGCCGTGAGCGCGCTGTTCGTTCTCCCCACCTACCCCACCTTGCTGGCGGCGGTGGAAATGGATGACACCGGCTCAACTCGCATCGGTAAGTTCGTATTCGATCACCCGTTCGTGATCCCGGGTGTCATCAATATCATCATTGCAGTGGCCCTCGGGTTCCTGTTTGGTGGGATCATCCTGTAGACGCGCCGCGCCCCATACGGCGCAAATAGAGAGCCGCGAGCATGTGCTCGCGGCTCTCTATTTGTGTGGCCGTAGCATTCCCCAAAGGCGAGAATCGGCGGATACTAACCTCAGCATGAATCCGCAGGCACGAAAGGAACGCTCCGTGAAAAAGCTGGCAGTAGTTGGATATGGAAGTCGCATTCAGTGGTTGCTCGGACAGCTCGATACGTTTGCAGCCGACATCAGGGTGGTGGCCGCCGTTGATCCTCGAGAAGACGTGATTCGCCAGAAAACGGATCCGGCAAAACTGGCCGGTGTCACGTTCTACGCCGATATCGACACGATGCTGGCGCAGGCCGAACCCGATGCCGTAATGATTGGCACTACCTGCAATGTGCACACCGAGTACGCGATGAAAGTCCTGGCGCTGGACTTGCCGCTGTTCCTCGAGAAGCCGGTGAGCATCAATCGCGAACAACTCAACCAGCTGTACCAGGCATCACTCGCCAGCAAGAGCCAGGTGGTGGTGAGCTTCCCGTTGCGGCTGAGCCGCCTTTGCGCCATGGCCAAGGATGTAATCGATTCCGGCGTGCTGGGCGATGTCGCCAATATCCAGGCAATCAATAATGTGCCGTTTTACGGATCGAACTACTTCCATGGCTGGATGCGTGACGATTCGCTCACGGGCGGGTTGTGGATGCAGAAGGCCACCCACGATCTCGACTATCTCAGCCATATGATCGGCAAGCTGCCACAGCGGATGGTGGCGGTAGAGAGCAAGAACGTGTTTACCGGCGACATGCCCGCAGGCCTCTACTGCCTCGATTGCCCGAAACAGGATATCTGCCCGGAAAGCCAGAAGAACCTCTTTTACATGCAAAACATCCTGGACGACATGCACAAGGCCGAGGATTGGTGGGACGGTCGCTGGCAATGCTCGTTTGCTGTCGACACCGGCAATCACGATTCGGCGACAGCGATCCTGCAGTACGCCGATGGTTCGCACCTCACCTACACGCAGAACTTCTATGCCCGTCGCTCGGCGGCCAAACGAGGCGCGCGCTTCCTCGGGTACAAGGGCACGATGGAGTTCGATTTCAACAGCGATGAGGTGGTTGTTCATCACCACCACCAACCGCGTGTGGATCGGCTCACGCTTGGCACCCACGAGGGTGGGCACCATGGTGGCGATACCGAATTGTTGGTCGATTTCCTGGCCATCGTTTTCGGTACGGGTCCGAGCCGATCGACCCTGCAGGATGGCATGACCAGCGCCAACCTTTGCCTTACCGCAAAAGAAAGCTGCGAGACCAGCCAGTTTGTGCCTTTCGTTCCGTTGGGCCAGATGCAACCTGTCAGGTGAAAAACCCCCGGGTCGGTCGCTGCGTTATAGTTACTAAGAGCCGCGTTTGCGCACTTTCCCTGATTCACTCCCGGTTTGTGCGGGAATCCGACATATAGAGGGGTTGCACCTTGTCGTTCAAAATCATCACGCCACGCCCGGAACTCCGCGGCAAGATTGACCGTCGAGACATGCTGAAGCTGGGCCTGGCCGCCACCGGCGGCGCCATGCTACCTGCCAGCATGTTTGCCCAGGCCGCAGAAGCGCCCAGCGAAGACAATCCACCCAGCGCCAATACATCCACCCCCGAGGCACCGCTGGGCGGTCTGTTCGATCAGGGCATTTTGCCCGATAACCGCGTACTGCTGTATTACGGTTTCCCCGAAGTCGATCAGATGGGCATCCTCGGCGAGTACCCGCCCGAGGAACTGCTGCCGATGATGGAGCAGCAGAAGGCCGAATACGAAGCGGTCAATCCGGACGGGCGCCCCTGGGTCACCGGGTTCGAGCTCATTGGCTCGGTTGCCCAGAAGGATCCGGGGCCAGACGGGATGTACGT
>DJVD01000257.1 GCA_002440805.1 Chloroflexi bacterium UBA6265 | reverse complement strand
TCGGGATTGCTGTAGCCCCAGTGATTCAGGCCGGTGTCGGTGCCGTAGCGAATCTTGAGATTCGATGGATCCGGGCCCTGGAAACCACCAAGGAGACCCATATCGAAGTTGCCGGCTACCAGTTCGGTTTCCCATGCGGCGAACTCGAGAAGCACCAGTTCAACCTTGATTCCGATTGCAGCGAGTTGCTCCTTGATCACCGTGGCGGTATCGGCGGCCTCTTGCCAGCCGGTGAAGTGCAACAACTTCACCTCGGCGCGCGTATCGCCGTCCATCGGCAATCCAGACTCATCAAGCAGCTTGTTGGCCCCCTCAACGTCGTACGGTGGGCAGGTGGCGTCCGGGTTACTGGCCCATTCGATGACGCTCGGGTAGTAACGGTTTTCCGCCGTGCCATAGCCACCAAGGGCAGTCGCGACGATCTGGTCCCGGTCGATCGCCATACCTACGGCACGGCGAACATCGACGTTATCGAATGGGGCCTTCAGCGTGTTGAAGCCGAAGTACAGCGGGCTCGGGTAAATCTTGGACGTAACCTTGAACTCCGGGTTCGATTCGAACGCGGGCACCTGGGCGTTGGGGAGATCAACCAAGTCGACCTCGCCGTTCTGCAACGATTGCACAGCCGTATTCGGATCCGGGATGATCTGATAGATGAGTCCTTCCAGGTACGGGCCTTCGCCAAAGTACTGCTCGTTGGCCACGAGCTTCACGGAAGCGCCGGCATCGTAGCTTTCGAACTTGAACGGACCGGAGCCCACCGGGGCCAGGTTGGCGTCGTTGGTTGCCCAATCCGTGCCCTCATAAATGTGGGCCGGCAGGATGAACACGCCGTACCAGCTAAGGAATCCGATGACTGAGGCAGAAGGCTGCTTGAGGTTGATTTTAGCTGTGTGGTCGTCGACCACGTCCACTGTCTCAACCGCATTGATAAGGCTGGATGCCGGGGCTTCCGGCGACGCTACGATCTGCTCGAGGGTGTACTTCACATCATTGGCAGTCACCATGGTGCCATCGTGCCAGGTGGCCAGCGGGTTCAGGGTGACGTCGATGGACATGCCATCTTCAGCCACTTCGTATCCGGTCGCGAGTTCCGGAATGACGTTGTAGCTGTTATCCAGGCTGAACAGGGAATTATAGATATTGCAGGCCATGGGCCAGACATTGTCATCAATCTGAAAATCGGGATTAAAACTCTGCGGTTCACCGGTCGAGGTGAGGATCGCAGTGCCATTCAACGTTTTCGGCGGGATCTCCGCTACCGGCGTTTGTGCCGACATGCTGCGCGGGAAACTCTTGCTGGCGATGACAGCAGCGGCCGTCGCCATGCTGCTCGACGTGACGAAGGATCGACGGGAAATCGTGAGGTTTTTCATGGGGATATCTCCATCGGTACATCGGAAGAGGGCGTAAACGCTGCCTGGTTAAGGCAATTGCTTCGATGGTCTCCGGTGCTCCTTTCCTATACGCGCGAATTCGCTGCGAGATGTTCCGCGGTGGCCAATATCGCACCCAGCTGGACAGCAACCAGCTTACGTATTGGCACCACGCGCATTTGTAGTTCACCTTCCAGTTCAGCGCTCCATTCGTCGAACGCATTCCGGGCTTTGATGCGGTTCTGGCGAATCGTCGGCGTGCCATTGCCCACGGCCACTTCGCCCTCCAGCATGCGAACCAGCATCCCTAACGAGAGCAAGCGGTAGAATCGCGATTCCTGATTGCTGCTGAATATCTCGGCAACAGTAGCGGGGCGGTCAGTTGCGGGATCAGTGCTGGCCCAATGGCGCTCGGCATCCTTGTGTTGGCTATGCATCTTGTTGAACCAGGTCACGGCAACTTCGAACGATGATTTGGTGCGCAGGTCGTCCTTTACTGCGGTCAGGATCTCGTTCACGAAGTCGGCGGTGGCATCGGCCTTGTCCATGCCCTCGAGGATCGCATCACGACGATTGGTGTCCATAACGGTTTGATCGTTGACACGGGGATCGTCGAAATATGCCATCTCGGTGACGAGCGTGAGCGTGCCATAGCGGGAGGCGTATTCGTCGCTGCTCCCGCCCGAACTGAATGTGCTCATATCGCTACCATGGGCCTCGAGGTAGTCGTAGGTTTCGCTGGTGCCCAGCATCTTGAAAATTGCCGGCGCGTACTCAACGGCATATGGCACTTCTGGCTCGCCCAGCTTTAACGGCAACTCTTCCCACTCCGGTAGTTGGTGGAAGGTGCTCCACAGTTCCGGGATTTCACGGGAGATGTAGTAATACACACCGCCAAAGCCGGCGTTATGCAGGCTGCCCATGAGTTCCGGCTTCAGTTCATCGATCACACGCATCAGCATTTGGCTCTCAGGCAGCGTACGATCGTAATAGTTGGTCTTGTAGTTGTGTGGAAATGTCCACTCCACCTGGTTATCGCCAGCCGGCCGGTAAAAGTTGCGGGCATAGTTGGTGACCGTGAACGGGCCGTTGAACCAACCTTCATTGAGGCGGGTACCATCCGGATCCACGCAGGCAATCATGTTCCATGTGAACCCTAATCCCTCCCGCAGTGCTGCATCATTAACCAGAAGATGGGCGAGGTGATGCACCATCATCGCGCCGATCGGCTCATTGGGATGGGGGCAGGCGAAGAGCAGGATATTGCGATCGCCCTTGCCAAAGCTCAACATATGGATCGGTTCGCCCAGCTGGGATGAACCTACCCGGCGCCAGCAAGCAATCTCCGGATGCTTCTGCGCGATTGCAGCGAGATCGGCACTTAGCTCATCGACGGTGAGGAATCGATCCATTTCCGGCACATTCTGCATGTACCGCTGAACGTCCAGTGACATTCCACTTTCTCCCGGAAAATGTGTATGCGAATGTGCTGGTGCACGTTTTGGAATGGTCGCATAGCGCCTGTTTGCTAGCAAGTCTTTGTATTCCCCCCCTCAGCAGTGCGACCAGAATGGGACATCACTGATGTACGCTTGTGACGAACAGTCACGACGCTCCCAGTGAATCGCGACAGCCCTGCACGACATATCCCCAGTGATAGCAACGAAAACCGGGCAGTCGCTGCCATTCAGAACATTTGTTTGTCTTGCCAAGGGGTCACCGCATGCCTATAGTCTGGTATGTACGTACATAGATGTACGAACGAGCTTGTCAGAGTCCGGGGAGAGTACGCATGACCATCGTTCTTGGGCGCAGGCCGGCTGCCCAACCATCCGATACACAACAGCGTCGCCAGCAATGGGTGCAGCATTTTCAGGATCATGCGGCCACCTCGGAAGCCCCAATTGCCGCGCCAACCCGATCCATCCCGCCTGGCCCGGCACCGGTGCCCATTGCAGAAATTCGGGGCGCGCATCGTGGCATCTACGCCAGCAGCAAGCGGCGCCGCTGTGCCGCCCCCGATGGCGTGGTGGGGTTGTACGCGTCCCGCCTTGATGCCCAGCAGGCCCGACGCCTGAACACGATTTCCACCCGGCCCGCTGTCTGCACCCGATCAATCGGTCGAGGCTCGCAGCATCATTACGACACCCTGTATCCCAGCAAGCATGTGCGCATTCCGGCCCCGGCCATCTCCCTGCAGATGCCGATGTCCGCTGACACGATGAAACAGCGCGCACATGGCGTTGTCGCTGGTATGCGTCCGTCCGCCTGGCCGAAGCCATCGTTCGCCGGATTCTCGATGCGGCACAGCTATCGTCTCGCCAACTCGCGTCGTGCCTTGTTTGCGTCCATGGCTGCGCTGATGTTGATGGTCGGCATGGCTACCAGCACGCTCGCTGCGCAGCAGTTGCGCTACGAAGTGCAGGAAGGTGATACGCTCGATACCATCGCCGCCGAGTTCGGGGTTGATCCCGAAGCCATTTATCGATCCAGCTGGATGCCGTACGGATACGAGGTTGTCCCCGGCCAGGTGATCATCATCCCGGAGCCTGGCCAGGATCCGGCCACAGCCGCCCAGGTTGCCGCCGAGCGCGAGGGCACCAGCCCTTGGGCCGTCGGTACCCATGTGATCCAGCCTGGCGATTCGTTCCATACCATCGCTGAGGCGTGGGGTGTGCCGGTCGACCATCTCATCACCCTGAATCCCGATCTCGATCCGGCCAACCTGGTTGTTGGTGAGCGTGTGATTATCCCGTGGGAGCGGGATACCGATGTGGTGGGGCCGCAGATCACGTCTGAGCCAGTGGTAATGCTGTCCGTTCCCAACTATGTGCAGAGCCGCAACCTCAGTTGTGAATATGCCGCGACGTATGCTGCGACTGCCGCTTTTGGCCCCGGTGTGGGCGAGCAGACATTTATCGATTCTGTGCCGCTCGCGGCCAATCCACACAATGGCTATCGCGGCAATATCGATGGCTGGTGGGGCAATACCGATGACTACGGCGTCTACGCCGAGGCGCTGGTGCCCACCCTCAATGCCAATGGCTATATCGGCGAATCGTTTTACTCCGGGGGAGATCCTGAAATCCTGAAACAGCACCTCAACGCCGGGCACCCGGTGGTGGTGTGGCTGGGCTTCTGGGGCGATACCCGTGAACGCCTGGACGACGATGGCATGTACTCGGTGTTTGCCGGCATGCACGTGGTCACCGTGGTGGGCTACGACGACCTTGGCGTCTACGTGATGGATCCCGCCAAGGGTGTGACCCATCACTATGATTGGGCCACCTTCACGGCCATGTGGAGCGTGGTGGATGGCATGGGCCTGGCTGTTTATCCGCAGTAGGTGCAGTAGGTGGGGAGACACATCACCCCGGCATCAACGACGATGCCGGGGTGATGTGCGTTTCTCAGGATTCTGGCAGGTGATCGAACGATCCGATGGGTACTGGCCCGGTCGGTTCATAGGTGGCGATGAACACACCCGTGGTGGCGGTGACATGATCAACCAGCTTCCAGCCAACAGGCAGCACGCCGTCGCCGAACAATCGCTTGCCGCTGCCGACCGTGACAGGGAAAATCCACAGGCGTAGGTAATCCACCAGTCCCGGGGTGGCTAGCAGCGTTTGCAGCAGGTTGCTGCTGCCATGCACCTGCAGCTCTGGGCCGTCTTCTTCCTTCAATGCTGCCAGCGCCTCGGCCGCATTGCCCTGCAGGTGAACGGTGTTCTGCCAGATCATGTTCGGGGTGCCGCGGGAAGCGAGGTATTTGGTGGCGTTGTTGAACACGCCCGCGCCTTCTTCCTCACTGGCATTGGGCCAGTACGCCGCCATGACATCGTAGGTTCTGCGGCCAAGCACCATGCTGAATGGCGAGCTGGTGTACCTCCCCATTGCCTCCATCATCACATCGTCCCAGTACGGCACGCTCCAGCCACCATACTGGAAGCCACCATCATCATCTTCGCCCGGACCACCGGGAGCCTGCATCACGCCATCGAGTGTGAGAAAAGTGGTTGCCATCAAGTGTCGCATTGCCATTCCTCCAGTGCCTGCTCCGATGTTATTGACTGCCTAACTACGATATCATGCGCCTGTGCCCACCCCGACTACTACTTTGATGTTGCCATTCAGGATCGGCATATCATCGCCCTTCGTGCTACGATATCGCGG
>DJVD01000142.1 GCA_002440805.1 Chloroflexi bacterium UBA6265 | reverse complement strand
GGTGCAACCCTGATCCAGGAAACCACTGATGACGTTGAGCGCCTGGCTCTCGGCAGCTGGGTTGAAGAGGCGAGTGCGGGATTCGTCGCCGCCTATCGCGATGCCATTGCTGCATCCGACCTACCCTTGGCACCCACCGATGATCACGCATTCACCAGCGTGCTTAACCTCATGATTGCTGAAAAAGCGCTGTATGAAACCCGGTACGAGATGAACAATCGTCCCGACTGGCTGTGGATCCCTCTCAATTCCCTCAAGCGGCTGGTGGGGATGGAGGCAGCGTAAATGGGCTCCCTCGTTCTCGATTTCCTGCTGGTCATTATCTTCCTGATGATGATTCCCATCGGGTTCTATCGCGGTGGACTTCGCGAACTCTCTGTCAGTGCCGGGTTGTTGCTAGGCATTATGATGGCGGATGCCTGGGCATCGAAATGGGGCAATGTTTACGAGCGGCTCTTCGGGCTGGGAAACGGCGGGGCCACCTTCCTGATGGGCGTGACGATCGCCTTCGGTATCACGGCGTTCATCGGCTATGGTGGCAGTTCGGTTCTCTCGTATCAACCTGGACCCGGCGGGCGACTGTATGGCGCCTATCTCGCGCTCTTTAACGCGATGATCGTTGCAGGTTTTCTGATCAATCTGTATGTCGAGAATATCGTTACTGGCATGGATGCCGAGGCGGTTACCACCGGTATTGTGGCCCGTACATTGAGCGATGGTTTCGGATCGGTGTTGTTGGTGGCCACGATTGGTGTGGCTATCGCTACGGTGTTCGGCATGTTCGTGCGCGAGCGGTCGGCGGATTTGCCGGGATACCAACCGCCGCAATCCCTGTATCAATCTCCCCCAGCGACTCGACCCTACCGTGTTGAGGACTCAATCCAGCCAACAGAAATCGGTCCGCCTGTCCGCATTCGCGACGTCACAAACTGGAAGGTCGACGACGAAACATCGTCGCGCCCGGATCCATCAAGGTACGGTTCCGGTTGGAGGCAAACCTGGCCGGATTCTACTCCCGCCCAGCAGCGCAATACGCGACGGGCGAGCCGGTCGACATCGTTGGATCCGGTGCCCGAACCAACCGGCAACACTGAATCAACGAAGAATGTCCTCGCCGACTGGATCAAGGATCAGGACGACAACTAGGGGAGTTGCTTCGAGACTGAATCCTTGTGGATTCTTAGCTTCACCGGTTCATTGTGATGCATCAGGATGGCGGAACCATCGTACCCTTTGGGTAGTGTGGTACCGACAAAAAGGGCCGGACTGACTTGTGCTAACGCATCGGCGTTCACTTCCCCGGCTACTGCGAGCAATGCCAGCGAATCGTTATCCCCAGGTGCGGCAGGGCTGCTCGCAAGCACCATGCGGGTGTGCTGAAACCGAATTCCCACGTGCACTGCAGGATCATCAGCGTTTGCTGAAGTACCTCGTGCCAGCCGTATCGTCACGTCGCAATCGCTTCCCAGGCCGAGGAACTGAACATCCGTTACCGGGATCACCTTGCCGCGAATTGGAGGTAAGGATGCATCTGCCTGCAGGGAAATCGTGGTGAGGCGATGGAGATCGAGCTCCGAGCGCAATCCGTCGGCTGTCAACCAGCGGTGGCTGCCCACCACCAGGTCGAGTCGCGTGCGGCCAAGGGTGAGGAGTTGAGCCACGTTTGCCAACATCGCCACATCGGGTTCACCGAGCAGGAAAAGCGCCCGGGTGACGCCGGTATCGAGCAACGAGATCATCGCATCATTCCGACCAAGGAACCGAATCGAGGCACCACTTCCCAGGAAGGTTCGAGCGAGAAATCCACCAGACACTCCCACGGGAATTGCGGCAAGGGTGGCCGTGACCATGGAACGCCGGCTGATCACGGTAATAGCTCGGGCCGAGGCGGGTCGGACAGGAATCGGGCCGCGTGGACAGCGTATTCAGGTGGCAACATGGTTGCGAGCGAATTTTTCCACCGCCTTGCTTCTGCTTCCGAGGATGTGACTGCGAACACTGCAGGCCCCGCGCCCGAGAGTGACCATGTGCCGGCTACTGAAGTGAGGGCATTTGTGGCAACAGTCAACGCGGGAAACACTTCCAACGCGGCTCGGGTAAAGCTGTTGGGGAGGGAAATGGAATCGAGAGCAGTGAGAGCCGATTCGATACGATCCACCTGGGCCACCGTGCCGTAATCGCTGGGCCGTAGCGCACCATAAAGTGCGGCCGTCTTGGCCTGCAAGTTTGCTGGCGGCACGATAATCACCACCCACCCACCTGGAGCAGGCAGATGCTGGAGTTCGGTGCCAATCCCTGTGGCTCGCGCACACGCAGAGTTGAGGAAGAACGGGCAGTCGGCTCCCAGCGATGCCGCCAGCTTGTATTGGGCATCGAGAGCAACAGCATCGGGATGAAGGGCGTTGAGGGCGAGGATAATCGCAGCGGCATTACTGCTGCCGCCTCCCAGCCCGGCAGGGAACGGAATGCTTTTCACCACATCCACACGATGGGCCACCGGCAGGCCGGCACGTTCACACCAGCCCCGGATCGCTTTGGTGATCAGGTTCGATTCCAGCGGCACCGTATCCATGCCGCTAACCGAGATTCCGGGAGCATCAACCTGATGCACCGTTATCGTGTCGAAGAGATCGATCATGGCCATGATCGTATCTATCTCGTGATAACCGTCTCTCCGCTTGCCGAGAATCGCCAGGCCCAGATTGATCTTCGCGGGGGCATGGATACGAACACCGGTCACGGCAGCGATGCCGCGATCTTGAGCCACTCATCGACGTTGAGGGTTTGCGGTCGTCGCATTGGATCAACGCCAGCGCTCTCGAGGATAATGTCGAGTTCCTGTTTCGAACGGTTAAGACCCATTGCCAATCCGTTGCTCACCGTTTTGCGCTTGCGCTGGAACGCCATGGTGGCGAGTTCGAACATACGATCGCGCTGCGTTGCAGTGCCGCGAAGTTCAGGTCGAATATCCATACGCACTACCGCGGATTCCACCTTCGGCGGCGGTACGAACACGGTTGCTGGGACGATGAGGACGATCTCGGAATCGGCGTACAGATCCGTCGCCAGGCCGAGAAGGCTCATCTGGCCGGGATCGGCTGTCATGCGCTCAGCAACTTCACGCTGCACCATCACCGTCATGCGGGTGGGTGGATGACCTGATTCCATCAGGTTGCGCAGGATAACGGTGGCCACGCTGTAGGGTAAGTTCGCCGCAACTTTGTAGGGGCGGTTATCAGTGAGTATTTCCGGCACGATGTAGCGTGCATCCTGTTCTACCAGGCGGAAGGTCCGGTATTCCCGAAGATCCTCCCTGAGGAATCGCGCCAACTCGCGATCAAGTTCAACCCCGATTACCTCAGCGCCGCTGGCGATCAGTTGTCGAGTGAGGATACCCAACCCCGGTCCGATTTCGACGACGAGGTCATCTGCATCCAGGTCGGCAAAGCGGGTGATATCCTCCACCACGCTGATATCGGTGAGGAAGTTTTGGCCCATCGATTTCGTTGGTTTGAATCGGCTCCTGGTGAGGAGCTCGTGCCACTCTTGGCTCGATCGCTGTACGTTGGTGGTCATGGAGTTACCCAGTTCAGCGCCTGTGGCGCGATGTCGAATGAAAGCGGTTGGTTGGAAAGTTGCTCGCCATCTACCTCAAACCATTTGGTGTCAGCGGATTCAATAGTCACACGTTGTGCCCGCCACCGCATCAGGGCTGGATGGTCAACCAAAGTCCCCTTTTTCAGTTTAGGTAATTGGGTGGCCAGGTCGATCAGGTTTGCGTTGTGTGCGA
Organism: Chloroflexi bacterium UBA6265; assembly: GCA_002440805.1. Lineage (GTDB taxonomy): Bacteria > Chloroflexota > Chloroflexia > Thermomicrobiales > UBA6265 > UBA6265. The sequence goes on along the minus strand of DJVD01000142.1, from coordinate 779 downwards.
CGACGATATCGAGCCATCCATCCTGGTAGTCCGCCATGGGCGCGATATGTATGCCACCACCGAAGGTGCGACCATTACAAACAGAGAGCAGCAACGCGTCGTCGATGCAGAGAGATTCCCCATTCACAGTCATGCACAGGGTGAACGGTTTCGGTGGCACGATTCCTCGGGCGGCTCCCAGCACGTAGGCAAGCGATCCAAACTGCCGGGGGATCCGGTTGGCGATGACCGCTGCGTGGGCCGCCAGCCCAATATCGGCCACATTGATCCCGGCCCGCGTCAGTCCAGATTCGAGTGTGATGCGAATCAAATCAATCGGGATAACGGTTGCCAGTTCAAATGTGTGTTCGGCCATGGCCGCTGGAGACCACGAAGGAACAGATCGAGATGTGTCCTTGCCACGGCCGGTTGGCACAAACGCCACCGGTAGGGACGGATTTGGGGAGTCGACGATCGCATTGATCACGCCGTTGAGCGTGCCATCGCCTCCGACTGCAATCACGCGATCGAATTCGCCCGTTCGCCCGGACAGGTGGCGTTCGAAATCGGGCTGGCGATCGCTATCGATTACTTCAAGCACGTGATTGTGGGATGCCAGCGCAGCAACAACGGCACTGAGCGCATGCGAGGCCGCTCTTGGCCCCGATCCTGGATTGAAGACGACGGCGATTCGCATGGTGTCCAATTCTTGCAATGCGCGGGAGGACCTGACACGTATTCTACAATCAAGCCTGAACCTGGGCGGATAACCTCTACGGAGAACACGATGAAACTTGAAT
>DJVD01000043.1 GCA_002440805.1 Chloroflexi bacterium UBA6265 | reverse complement strand
GAAGCAGGAATCATCGCCCGGGAACTGCGAGATGCGGGTTTCAATATTGACCAGAGCCTGACCACAAATAAGGGGATTGGCCCACAACTGAAGTACGCCGACCGTCGTGGCATTCCGTACGCCCTCATCCCGGGCACGGAAGAACTTGCCAACGGACAGGTTTCGCTCAAGAATCTTTCGACAGGTGATCAGATCACGATCGATCGATCCGCGCTAACGAGCACGCTGAGAGACGTGCTTGGCACTTCGAAAGGCTAACCATGTCGAATGATTATCCAGCTCCTGAAAATTGGGACACGTATATGTGGGTGGTAGCCCACCCTGACGATCTTGAATTCTCCTCAGCTGGTACCGTGAAGAAGTTTGTGAATGCCGGCAAGAAGTGCATCCTGGTGCAGGTCACCTCGGGTGATCGCGGCACCGGCGATCGCAGCTTTACGCGGGAAACGCTCATGGCGACCCGCGAGCGCGAGGAGCAGGAAGCAGTTCGTCGCCTGGGAATGTCCGAGGTGATTTTCCTCCACGAAGGTGACGGACACGTCATGCCGGACATCTCCCTGCGCGAGAAAATTGTGCGGCAGATCCGCATTCACCGGCCGGATGTCGTCATCACCCACGATCCATTTCGACCGTACGCCATGCATCCAGATCATCGCGGCGTTGGTCTCGCCACCCACGATTCGGTCTATCCCACTGCCCGAGATCATCTCTATTTCCCCGAACATCTCGAGGCAGGAATTGAACCGCACAAAACGGCCGAGATCTGGTACTTTGGCGCGGAATCGCCGGATATCTTCATCGACATCACCGATACCTTCGACGACAAAATCGACGCCCTGCGCGCCCACGAGAGCCAGGTGGGTATGCGAGACGACCTCGTAGACCGGCTACGCGAGCGGAGCGCCGAAATCGCCAAAGACCAACCGTTTGAGCTGGCAGAGGCGTACAAATCCGTACGCATGAATCGCTAGTCATGTCCCACCGCGATCTCAAACTACGCGCTACCAAGGCCGGGGAAAAGGCGTTTGGGAATAGCTGGTTCGTCGATGGCTGGAGCATAGCGCCGGGCCGCCTGGAGTTGATTGGCAACCATACCGATTACAACGGTGGACCTGTGCTTGCCGGCGCGATTGATCGCGTCATCGTAATGGCGGCTGGCCCGATTGAGGATTCGTCCCAAATCAGGATTATCGCGGCCGATTTACGAGGCAGCGTCGGCAGTTGTTCGCCCATTGAATTGGTAGACTGGCGCAGTAACCGCAAGGATCGCGGCCCGATCGTGTACATCAAGGGTATTGTGGCGGCGTTAATGGCACGTGGCATCCCGGTGCGCAGTGGTGTGGGCCTCGCGGTTGCCGGGGACATACCGCCCGGATTCGGCATGAGTTCCAGCGCGGCCCTTTGCCTTGCCAGCATCTTGTCACTCACCGCCGATGAAATACCACCTTACGAAATGGTGGCAATCGCCCGCGAGGCTGAACATCGTGCCGGGGCAATGGTCGGCGCCATGGATCAAAGCGCCTCGGTTGCCGGCGGCGTGATCAAATTCGATGGCCGCGACAACACGTTTGAGCGAATCGAGCCAGACCTGGGTGAATACGTGTTTGCGGTTGCCGATTCCGGTGTGAAACGATCGCTACGGACATCCGCCTATGGAACCCGGGTAAAGGAAACGGAAACAGCCCGGATGACACTGGCAGCCGCCTACGAACTGGACCTGCCGAACCTTGCGGCGCTGGTGCCGCACTGGGAATCCGTCGAGCCGACGATCAATCAACACCTCTCGCCCACGCTGGTGGCGCGCGTGCGGCATGTTGTCACCGAATCCATCCGCGTTGAGCAGGCCGAGGTGGCGGTGAAAGCGCATGACTGGCAGCGGTTCGGCGATTTAATGGATGCATCGGGGCGGAGTTCGGCCATTGATTACGACATCAGTCACCCAGTGGTTGAGGCGCTGGTGGAACACATCCGCCGGAACCAGGGCGTCCTCGGCGCTCGCATGATGGGCGGCGGCAACGGTGGCCCGGCGCTGGTGCTCGTTCAGCGCGAGAGAGTGGATGCGGTGCGAGCGTCGCTTGCTGCCTTTTATGCAGACCATCCTGTCCCTCACCCGGATCGCGCATTCTACACATGCACCTTTGGTCCGGGCGCCCATCGGGAAACGATCTAGTAGCCCGTCGACAGATCCACGACATTCAGCAGCTCGTCGCCTGACTGATAGCGCTGGAGCTGCTCTGCCGTGAGATCTGCCATGCGTTGAAGCGCGTGGGGAGAATTGCCGCTGGTGTGGCTGGTGATGATGACGTTCTTCATTCCCCATAGCGGACTGTCGGCCGGCAATGGCTCGGGTTCGGTTACATCCAGGCCTGCACCGCCAAGGTGGCCGCTTTCCAGCGCCTCAATCAGTGCATCCTGATCCACTGTGCCGCCGCGCCCCACGTTGTAGAAATAGGCGCCTTGCTTCATTGCGAGAATTCGATCCCGATCGAAGATCTGCTTCGTTGATTCCGTCATCGGCAGACTGCTTACCACATGATCGGCAGAACCAAGCTCGGCACCGAGATTCTCAAACGAGATGCACGCGTCGAATCCTGCAACATCCCGGCCAGAACGCGAGGCACCGATCACTTCGCAGCCAAATGCGTTCAGGCGACGAGCCACTTCCTGCCCGATATCGCCTGTGCCAAGGCAGAGTACCCGCTGATGCCCAAGCTCGAAGAAGGTGGGAGCCTGATCCCACTCACGCCAGGCTGCCCGATCCTGATCTCGCACAAAACGCGGGAGTTGACGGGCAAACGCCAGCATCATCGCGATCACATGCTCGGCGATATTGGCCGAATTCACACCGCTGCCATTTGTGAGCACGATGTTCATTTCGTCCATCACCTCGGACACAATGCTCTCCACACCCACCCAGGGCACATGGTGCCAGGCGAGTTCCCGAGCGAGATGCAATTGGTCATCACTGAGTTTGCCGCCAATCGTGACCTGCGCGTCGACGATGGCGCGATCGATCTCGTCCTTGCCTTTGGCCACGACGATCTCGGCTGTGGGGGCTGCGGATCGAACGGCGGAGAGCATACGATCGCTCGATTCGTCGATGAGCACAATTTTGCGAAGTATTGGTCGGTGCATGGAAATCCTGTTCTGCAAAAGGAAAAGGAGGTGGATGCACAGGTTGCATCCACCTCCCGATTGTAGCCGCGAATCCTCGACGGCAGCAGTCCTCTAGAACGTGGCGTCAAACAGCGCCCAGCGGAGGAAGTACAGCAGGAACAACAGGGCCACGCCGTACATCGCCGGGTGAACCTGGCCACCCTTGCCGCGGGCAAGCTTGATGAGCACGTAGCTCACGAAACCGGCGCCGATGCCATACGTGATGTTGAAGGTGAACGGCATGACAAGCATAGTCAGGGCCACGGGGAAGGACTCTTCCATGTTGGTCCAGTCAATACCCTTGTTCTGGCCGTGTCGGTCTTCGCCCTCGTCTTCGCCGAGCACGTTCATCATCAGCAACCCAACCACGATCAGGGCGGGTGCGGTTGCGACGGACGGCACAGCGCCAACCAGCGCCACGAATGGCAGCGAAAGCAGGAACAGCAACCCGGTAAACACAACGGTGAGTCCGGATCGTCCGCCGACACTCACGCCAGCCGTTGATTCGATGTACGAGGTAGCAGAGCTTGCGCTGAACATACCGCCGGCCACCGCAGCAAGCGAGTCGACCAGCAACGGCTTGTCGGCTTCCGGCAGTTCACCCTTCTCATCAAGGTAATCAGCCTGTGAACCGACGGCGATGAGCGTACCCATCGTGTCGAAGAAGTCGGTCATGAGCAAGCTAATCACGACGAGGAAGCCGGTGAGCACCCCGAGCTCACCCCAGTAACCGAAGCTAAAATCGCCAACCAGGGAGAAGTTCGGCCCGGACATGGGATCGGACGGGAAGACTGCGACATCTCCTGGCACCAGGTACGCCACCACTGTGGCGAAGATCATGCCCCAGAAGATCGCTGCTCGTACGCCGCGAGCCATTAACAGGATGATTGCGAGCAAGCCAATCATGGCAACGAATACGGGCCAATTGTTCAATGGCGCGAGATCGAGTCGTCCCATGGTGCTGGCTTCAGAACCATCGAACACACCACTGTGGAACATGATCACGCCG
>DJVD01000046.1 GCA_002440805.1 Chloroflexi bacterium UBA6265 | reverse complement strand
GACCGATTCCTCAATCGCTATCGGCAAATTGCGCCGGGACTGCAAGAACGCGATTGGGAAATTAGTGAAGAATGGCGTGATGCCGTATTGCACACATTCAGGCGAAGGCGAAAGAGGTGAGGGCGCTCTTGACAATGGTTCTCAATTAGCTAAAGTTTGGTATAGTTACTATACGTTAGTAACCAGATCGCGCAGGATATCTTCATGAAGGTTTCAACTCGGGGAGAATATGGCGTTCGCGCTATGGTCTCATTGGCACACCACTTTGGTGGTGGTCCGATGTCCATTGCCGAAATTGCGCGCCAGTCCAATATCCCCCCTGCCTATCTGGAACAACTGATCGCTCCATTGCGCCGTGCCGACCTGGTGGTCAGTAAACGTGGCGCCCATGGTGGCTATGTACTCTCCAGGGATCCATCACTCATCCGCGTAGGTGATGTGTATCGCGTCATGGAGGGGCCAATCTCCCCCATGGAATGCGTCTCGGAAGACATCGATGATCAGACCTGCCCCCTGATTGAGAATTGCGAAACCAGGCCAATGTGGATCAAGCTGCGCGATGCCATGACGGATGCGCTCGATAGCACCACCCTGGCTGACCTGGCCCGTAAACCCGAGAGTGGTCCCATTTCCGAGCGCGGCGAATACGTGACCCCAATCAAAGAACCCCATCGATAATCACATGACCTACGGTCGCGACATTGTGTATCTCGATCATGCTGCCACCACACCGGTCGATCCGGCGGTGGTGCAGGCGATGGTGCCGTATTTCTCCCAGGGATTCGGTAATCCTTCCAGCATTTACCGTGGCGGACAGGATGCGCATGCGGCGCTCGACCGCGCTCGCGGTCAGGTTGCCAGTGTGCTCAAATGCCGCACTTCTGAGGTGATTTTCACCAGCGGTGCCACCGAGAGTATCGGCATGGCGCTGCGTGGTTCGGCCTGGGCGGCAAAGATTGCTAACCCTGAAACCAATCCCCATATCGTTTCGACGGCGATCGAACACCATGCCGTCCTCCATACGCTGGATGCCCTTGAACGGCAGGGATTCACCGTCACGCTGGTGCCGTGCGATGCCGAAGGGCGTGTGGACGCCGATGCGGTGCTCGCTGCAATCACGCCACAAACCTGCCTGGTCAGCGTGATGCTGGCAAACAATGAAGTCGGCTCTGTTCAGCCGGTGGCCGAGATTGGCGATGCCGTGCGCAATCGTGGAATCACCATGCATACCGATGCGGTGCAGGCGGCCGGATCAATGTCCCTGGACGTCAATAACTTGAACGTGGATCTGCTCAGCCTGTCTGCCCACAAGTTCTATGGCCCCAAGGGTGTCGGCGCGCTGTATGTGCGTAAAGGCACACGTATGGAGTGGACCCAGGAGGGTGGGGGCCAGGAATCCGGCCGCCGTGGCGGGACGGAGAATGTACCGCTGATTGTCGGCATGGGTGAAGCGATCGCCCGGGCCGAACAATCCCGTCCCCAGTACGTTGCATTCGCAAGCGAACTTCGAGACTATCTCTGGCAGGCCCTCGTGGCCCGGATTAGCAACATCTCACTGAACGGCCCCCCAATTCATGGTGACCGGCTCCCCAATAACCTAAACATCACCGTAGAGGGGGTTCAGGGCGAGACAGTGCTCCTGAGTCTCGACATGATGGGTGTGGAGGCATCGGCGGGGAGCGCGTGCACCACGGGCAACGCAGAGCCCAGCCACGTGCTTCTGGCGATGGGGCTCACCGATGAAGAAGCGCGCGCCAGTCTACGATTAAGCGTTGGCCGCGGTAACAGTCTGGAAGAAATGGATCGGGCGGCAGATGCTCTCGCCGACGTGGTCACGCGCATCCGCACGCTAGCCGGTCGTTAGGAATGACGTTCGGGCAGTTGCATCAGCGCGGCGGTCACAGTATCGAAATGGGTGTGGTCAACCGGGCCATCTTCCAGTGACCAACAATCGCTCAACACACATCCCACCAGGGCGCATCGCCACAATCGAACGCGATCAATCCCCAATACGCGGGAGAAGGTGTCCAGACGATCGCTGTAGAGCTGCGGCAGGTTATCGCGCCTATCGACCCCAATCGGGTTGTAGAAGAACGGCCCCACCTCGAACGCTTTTTCGGCGATCAAGCCCTTGGGATCGATGATCGTCCAGCCCGTTTCCGACTGCACGATGTTGCCGTGATGGAAATCGCCGTGAAGCAGCATCGGTGCACCGGGATTGGCCACAAGATGCCGGGCATGCCGAACTGCCAGGTCGAGTTGTTCCGCAGGTATGATCCCCTTCGGGTTGCGGGCATGCTCCCATAGGGACTTCAGCCATCGATCGAGATCAGGAAATGGATGCGTCACGCCCGCAGGCACCGGTGCGATAGTTGCCTGCATCAGGTCTCCTGTGATCTGTGCTGCCTCGGCGTCCGAGATCTCGCCGGATCGGGCAAAGGTTTCCAGCATCTCGCCAGGCAGAACGCGTTCCTGCAAACTCCATGACCCGCTATCGTCAGCGTCGATCAGCCGCGAATAATGACCCGTCTCACCCAGGATGCGCATGCTGACAATTTCGTTGCTTGCCTCATAATGCGGCTGCGCTACTTTCAGCACCACCGGACCATGGATTGCTGATTCGCCAAAGAGCACGAGGTTCATCCGCATTTCTGGCGAGGGCCGCAAGTCGGAAATCTCGAATCGCTGGCAAAGCTGTTCCACCATCGCCGGCAGTCGCTGCAGCCAGGCCACACCACTGGCAAAACCACCCCACAGTGTTCCCTTTACCTGCTCGGCGGGAATGACGATCTCATTCGGCAAGTGGAGATCCTTGATCACGGTTGTCATGACGGCGTTTCCCCTGGGTCAACGTTCTCCAGTGGCGGCTCTTCAATGGCGGAAGCCAGCAGTTTCGCGCCGTCCTTGCCGTCGATGATGCCGAGTGGCGGCAGATCGTCCAACGATTGCAAGCCAAAGTGATTGAGGAAAACCGACGTGGTTCCATATTGAATTGGGTTGCCCACCGTGGCCAGGCGTGCCACTGGTTCGATCAAACCGCGGGCATGCAATGTCGCCAGCACACCGGATGAATCCACGCCGCGCACGCGCTCGATCTCGCTGCGGGTAACAGGTTGCTGGTAGGCCACCAGTGCCAGTGTTTCCAGTGACGCCGAACTCAGTTTGGCTTCGCGATCGAGTCCGAGAAAGGCGCGCACCCGATCGGCAAATCGCGGATGGGATGCCAGCGAAAGGCGACGACCGTGTCGCTGTACGACAAAGCCGCGATTGCGTTGATCCTCCAGCCAGACCAAACCTGCTTCGATGTCTTCGACCGGCACGGCAGTACCGACTGCGATTTCATCGATGGTTGGTGGCTCGGGGGAAACCAGCAAAATGGCCTCGATCAATGCTCCGAGTTCTTCATCCGTGTAGTCCACCGGCATGAGTTCGGGCGGCAAACCAGCCTGCGCAGGCGATGCAGCAGCTCCATCAATTGACAAAATCGGTCTCCAAATCCTGAAGCATCTCGGGATCGTTGAGTTCGCCCTTCGAAAGGTTAATCTCATTGAACAGGCCGGCCTGGTCGGCGTTCATCATGCCGCGACGCACCAGCACGAGCACCGCCAGAAAGGCAGTTGCACGCTCAGTGCGGGAGGTTGCATCGGCCGTCACCTGGGAAAAGCGAACGTGGGTAAATCGGGCAACGGCATCCAGCACTCGATCGGTCATCTGCCGGATACTGACAATCTTTCGCGCCCGAATCGCCTGGACGGTTTTGGGCACCGCCGATAATCGCCGTCGTACGGCACGGAGCAGGACACTGGCGTCATAGGTCGCCAGGCGAGTATCAGCCGTGTTACGCGTGCGCACCACTGGTCCGGTGCCAGACGGAGCATACGCGGTGACACCTTCCTCCAGTCGTTCACCCAAATTGCGGGCGGCCGCCTTGAGGCGTTGGTAGGCCCGCAGTTGTTCGACGAGGTCATCGGGATCGGGTGTGATTTCCTCATCCACCACCGGTGGTCGCGGCAGCAACCACCGGCTCTTGAGAACGGTCAACCGGGTGCCGACGGTAGTGAACTCGGCAATGATATGTGGGGCTCGGTCGTCCAGGCTGGCGATGTGGTCCAGGAACTGGTCGGTGACGGTGACCAGCGAGACTTCGCTGATATCGAGCTTTTGTCGCTCAATCAGATGCAGCAGCAAATCAAGCGGCCCTTCGAAGGAGGGTAGCCTGGTCTGGTATTGGTTGAGTGTCAGGTCCATCATCTCAACTGCCATCAGATTCGCCCCGCCTCACGGTCAGCCCGGCGTAGCATCTGCAACTGGATATCGAAAGGATCACCACCGCTTTCATGGTGTCGTACCAGGTCAATCACGCGCTGGTTGTAGCCGGCTTGCTCGCCCGCGAGCGCGCCACGTTCGGCGTGATTGGCCAACCGATGGAGACCGCGCACCAGTGGGGGAGCCGTTTGGAGACCGGCGAATACCCGGTACGGCGCTGGCGCCGCTCTGCGTAAGATCACATGGAGCCCGCGATCAAGAACGGTAATCCGGCACTTGGCGCACGCTTTGCCAACATCGTGAATCAAACCCGCGGTAATGGTATCGGGCTCGGCATTCATCGCAACAAGAAGTGCGTATACGCCCAGGAGGTGGCGCTGATCGATCACCGGCAGAATCCGAAACTGGTGCAGCATGGGCGGTGTCAACAGCAATCGTGCACTGGCTGGAATTGCTGGTGCGTCGTCACCATCCGCAAATACATGTTCGGCAACCTGCCGTAACCGGTAGGGAAGTCGCAGCGTAATCACTAGATCAGTCCAACGAACACGATGCGTTGCAGGCTGTTGTAAACGGGATCAATCATCGCGCTCAACACCGACCCGCCGCCCATCTGGTTGCCGATGATGATGAACACAAAGAGCACCATAAACCCATATTGCTCCAGTGGGCGCAGGATGGGTGTCCAGAAATTTGGCAGGATGCCAGTGAGGATCTTGTAGCCATCCAGGGGAGGAATCGGAATCATATTGAA
>DJVD01000277.1 GCA_002440805.1 Chloroflexi bacterium UBA6265 | reverse complement strand
AAGTGCTGCCTACAACCAGGGCGCGGGGATCGGCCGATATAGTCGGAATATCCTGCAGCGCCTGCTTCCCCTGGCAACTGAGGACCAGTTCACTCTGGTTCGTGCGCCAGAGGACTCTTCGATCTCTCGTTTCGACATCGACCAATGGCCGAATGCGAAATTGCGGACATTGCCCTTCAGTCGCCGCAATGCCGATCGGCTCTGGTTTCGGCTCCGGGTTCCGCTCGATGCCCGCTTACTGGTGGGTCGAGCCGATGTGGTGTATTCTCCCGATTTCACGGCGCCACCCATGTGGCGGGTGCCGCGCATGATCACCGTGCACGACCTTGCGTTTCTCACCCAGCCAACCCGCACGACCGATGCGCTGCGTCGCTATCTTGGGGAGGTGGTACCGCGCCAGGTGGCGGGTGCCGACCTGGTTGCAGCTGTATCACACGCCACCGCTACCGATTTACGGCAGTTCTATGGGGTGCCTGACGAAAAGATTGTGATTGCGCGGAATGCCGTAGATGACAGTTTCTACAACCCGGAACCCTTGTCCCCATTGGATCGGACGCGGCTTGGCTTGCCCGATCGGTACTTTGCAATGTTGGGCACAATCGAGCCGCGCAAGAACCACGCGCTGGCATTGGCGGCGATCCGGCAGGCTGGGCTGGGGGGAGCGGTACCGCTAGTGATCGTGGGTCGCTATGGGTGGGGGCACGAAGAAATCGCCGCAGAAATAACGACATTGCAGGCCCAGGGTTTGGTGATTCATCTGGACAATGTTTCTGACGCAGACTTGCCTGCCATACTGGCAGGTAGCCAGGCGATGGTATATCCATCGTGGACCGAGGGGTTCGGTTTGCCGGTGGCTGAAGCCCTCGCCGCCGGCATACCAGTTGTTACCGGTACAGCGCCCGCCCTACGGGAAGTAGGAGGCGATTTCGCCAACTATGTCGATCCGGAAGATGTGGATGGGTTAGTAGGGTATCTTCGCCAATTCGCCGAATCCTCGTTTGATCCCGTAGCAGCACACGCACGCACAGAATGGACAAGGCAGTTTTCATGGGATTCCTCGACCTCTATGGTTTACGACGCACTAAACGCAATCAGCAACTAGAGCAAGAGCCGGAGGAGGAGCTGGAGCCTTTGCCCAAACTCTCGATGAGTGAGCTCTGGCCACCATCGCCGAGGGTGAAGTTGCTCTATATTGGGCTCGGTTTCGCGCTGTTGAACCTCATTCTGCTGGTGATTTGGGTGTATGTGATGGTCGCAGTGCGATAACACCCAGTTCACGGTGACTGAGCCATGTTTTGATCTCGCATATGCCGATGTTTTGGCCCCTTGTGAGGCCTGGACTGGTCTTGACGCCCTTCATCTCCTTTGCTATAGTTACCGGGCTGTTGGAGGTGTGGTGTAGTGGCCTAACATGCAGCCCTGTCAAGGCTGAGATCGCGGGTTCGAATCCCGTCACTTCCGCCCAAAAGCAACACCCGGTCGTCCAACGACCGGGTGTTTTTGGTTTTCGTTGCCGTACGGATTATCAGGGAGCGAAATCGTGGCTAGGCCATCCAATCCGATTCGTCCCGTCACCATCGATTCCGGCGTGCATTGCTCGGTCGACGAGCAACGACGCCTGTTGGGACTGTCGCCATTCTTTGCATCGCTCACCCACGCGGAAATCGAGAAAGTTCAACGCGAAATTGTCCAGACCCATTACAACCCTGGCGATCCGATACAGTTTGCCGGTGATTCTGCCGAACGACTCTCGATCGTGGCAATGGGGACGGTGAAACTGGTGAGGCCGACCCTCGATGGCACCGACGTTCTCCTCGACATGATTGGTCCGGGGCAGGGATTCGGCAGCCTGATGGAGCTTGGCGATGCCACGTACCGCGAGGATGTGACGGCGCAGACCTCGGCATGCATTCTTCACATCAATGCCCAAACCTTTGCATCGCTGATGGAACAGTTTCCGGCAATTGCCCTGGCCACGCTTCGGTTCGTTTCGTCCAAACTGGTCGACGCCCGCAACACCATTGAGCAACTAAGTGCTTATCCGGTGGAGCAGCGACTTGCTGCTACGCTCGTGCGGTTGGCGGATCGGATCGGTACCCAACGAGAAGCAGATGTGCTCATCCAAATCCCGCTGTCGCGGCAGGACCTGGCCGATATGACTGGCTCCAAAGTGGAGACTGTCTCCCGCGTGATGAGCGATTTTCGCCGCGCTGGCTGGATCGAGAGCGGCCGCAAGTGGATTGCGGTGGTGGATTCAGCAGCCCTTGCACGCGTGGCAGAGGGGAATCCCGCTAATTGATCTACATCATGGTTTGGTTTCATGTTTCTGGGCAGGATAGAGGCAGATCACAGTCGAGTTGATCGCAGATGCCCAGGGAGGCCCCCATGACCACAACAACAACCCGAAAAACCACACTTCGTGCCACCGATCTCTCATGCCCCTCGTGCGTCGCCAAGATCGAGAAGGCCCTGACCACACTGCCGGGAGTGGAGGAGGCCAAGGTGCACTTTGAAACCGGGCGCATTGTAGTCCAGCACGATGCTTCCAGCGCGACAGCAAATGATCTCGTTGCTGCGATTGCACGTGCCGGTTACCAGGCCAGGGTGAGCGCCATTTAGGGCTACCCCAACGACCCCGGAGCGCCATGCGCTTCGGGGCTTTTTTGTGCCGCCATTCCTTCGATGTCGACAATTGATCCAGATCATTCAACTTGTCGCGTTGTTCGCCCACCATCAATGCATAGCACTGCTGAGATCGAGATAGGAAACCCACCATGACTCATTTCAACCGAATTTGGAACAACCTTGCCCTGCGTCGAAAAGTCATCATGCTCACTTCGGGAGGAGCCATCATTCTGGCATTTGGTCTCCGCGAGCTTGGTGCAGCCGACGTTATCTTCGATCTCCTGCTGGTGTTGGCAGCATTGGCGGCGGGCGCGGATATCGCCCTGCGGGCCTATCACGGTTTGCGTCGCAGACAGGTAACAATCGAGTTGCTGGTGACCATCGCCGCGGGTGGGGCGTTGATCATCGGCGAGTACTGGGAATCGGCAGCGGTCACGTTCCTGTTCATTCTTGGGGCATGGCTGGAAGCCCGAACCATGGCCAAGACCCGCGATTCACTTGGCAAGCTGCTTGACCTCGCCCCGACCATGGCCCTGGTTTTTCGAGGTGGAAAGCAGGTCGAAGTTGGTGCAGATGAGGTGAACCCTGGCGAGCAGGTCCTTGTTCGCAGCGGCATGAAGGTGCCGGTGGATGGAACTGTGATGACGGGCTTTGCTTCGATCGAGGAAGCGATGATCACTGGCGAATCAATGCCCGTGCAGAAGGGTGAGGGAGACGCCGTCTTCGCGGGCACGATTAGTCATGATGGTGCGATCACAATCCGGGCAGAAGGGATCGGCGCCGATACGACCCTCGCTCGAATCATCCACCGCGTGGAGGAGGCCCAGGAAACCAAGGCCCCGGCGCAGAAAACCATTGAACGGTTCGCTACCTGGTATACCCCCTCGATTATTCTCCTGGCGGCAGTCGTGGGTCTCTTCACACGGGACGTCCACCTGGCGCTCACCATTCTCGTCATTGGCTGCCCGGGTGCGCTGGTTATTGCCACGCCCGTCGCGTTCGTCGCCGGTATCGGGCGCGCTGCCAATCGCGGCATTCTGATCAAAGGCGGGGAATTCCTCGAGAACGTCGGCAAGGTGAATACCATTGCCTTCGACAAGACCGGAACCCTCACGATTGGCAAGCCCCGACTTACCGACGTAGTGCCTGCTTTCGGCAGCGATGCGTCCCCATACCTTCCTGTTTCCGGAGGAGACCATGCCCTGGCTACGTTGGATATCGCGGGGTTAACGAGCAGCAAGACGGTGACCGGCGCCAGCACGTATTCGGAGGCCACGGCGCTGCGCGCGGCAGATGGCGTTCTCTACGTCGCCGCGATCGCCGAAAAAGGGTCAGGACACCCGTTAGCTCGCCCGATCGAAATCGCGGCAGCAGAACGGGGCTTGCATCCACCGCAGGCGGAGCGATTGGAGACGGTGATCGGTCAGGGCGTTATAGGGTTCCGCGGCGACGATGTCATCCGTGTTGGTACTCAGACCTTGCTGGAGTCCGGTGGGCTTGCAATACCTGACGAAAGCATTCTCAAGGCTGACGCATTGGAATCGGAGGGCAAAACGGTGATGTATGTTGCCCTTAATGATGATTTCATCGGTCTGCTTGCCGTGCAGGATATAGCACGGGAGGGAATCTCCGAGGTCATGGCTGACCTGGCCAAAGTTGGTGTTGATCGGATAGCGATGCTCACCGGCGATAACCAGCGGACTGCTGATGCGATTGCGAGAACCGTTGGCATCAGGGAAGTTCACGCCCGCATGTTGCCGGAGGACAAACTCGCCTGGATTCGCGAACAACAGGCGCGGGGTAATACCGTGGCCATGGTGGGAGATGGGGTCAACGATGCTCCTGCCCTGGCGCTGGCAGACGTTGGCATTGCCATGGGGGCCGCCGGCAGTGATGTCGCGCTGGAAACCGCCGATATTGCGTTGATGACTGATGATCCCTCCCGCATTGCCACTGCGTTTCGGATCTCTCGCAAAACAGTCACCGTTATTCGCCAGAACCTCGCAATCGCACTTGTGACCGTCGGATTGTTACTGGCGGGCGTGCTGATGGGCAACGTCAATATGGCTGGTGGCATGTTGGTGCATGAGGTGTCGGTCCTGGTCGTCATCCTGAACGGGATGCGCCTGCTGCGGGCCTAATCTCAGACGATAC
>DJVD01000216.1 GCA_002440805.1 Chloroflexi bacterium UBA6265 | reverse complement strand
GCGCACCGCACCCAGCCAACCTTTCACCCGTGCACCCAACGCTTGCACCACCGACAGCAACACATTCATGTGCTGCATGATGATGAGCGTGCTGGCCGCCACCATTGAGAGACCGCTGAGAAGGAAGAGTTCGATACGGCCTTCGCCCATATCGCCAAAGATGCTGTTGAATGTGTCGGTTGGCATCGACCAGATGACCAGCACGAACACGCCGACGGCGGTAAGCACCCACTTCGAGCTGATGCCAATCCAGCTTGTGACTGACGCAATCGCGAACGGAATGATGGTGATACCGATCAGGAAGAACGTGATACTGGGATCAGTCTTGCCAAGATAAATCAGCCAGGCACCGAGCAGGGCGCCCAGGGCGGCGAAGATCAGCGGCTTCTTGCTGTGCCGTGGATGATGGATTTCCGGGATATCGCGGAGCGCGGCGACCACATTCAGCCGACTCGCTCGCCAGCTGGAGAAGCTCACCGCCATGAACGTGATGATGACGCCAAGGGCGTATGCGATCAGCAACGACCGCGGATGCACGAACAACTGGATCTCGAAAAATCCGCCGGTCATGCTCTTCACTGCCTGGGCAATTACCCACGCAGCACCGACACCCAGTGTGGTGCCCACCAACCCGGACAGCAGCGTATAGCCTGCCCCTTCTGAAAGGAACTGCTGGATCAACTGCCGTCGCTGTCCGCCGATGGCCCGCATCATCCCCATCTCGCCCCGACGTTCAGCCGCCAGCATGGTGAAGATGAGCACGATCAGCAACACGCCCACAGAAATACTGAAGAGGCCAAAACCGATGAACATGGTGACGAAGATCGAGCCCGCCAGTTCGGCTTCCTCTAGGAATTGGGATTTGAAGTCGGAAGCGACCAATCCACTGTCCGCGAAATTGTCGTTGAGTTGATCCGTGACTTCCTCTGAGCGAGTCGCGCCTTCGCGTTCATCACCGGTATTGGAAACGAGCACTGCGCTCCATTCATCGCCGATGCCCGAGGCTTCCTTGAGGTGTTCAAACCCGGTGACGATGCCCGGCGTATTGGGCGCGTTAAACGATCCGGTAAGCGCCTGGTTCGGCGTGATACCAATCACCTCGGCCACATAGAACCGATTGTTCAGCACGTATACAAGGCTGCCGCCAACACCGATATCGATATTCTCGGCCAATTCTTCGGTGATGTAGATTTTGTCGCTGCCAAGCTGCTCGACATTGATGACATTGCCGTCAATGTCTTTCACCTTGAAGTCGTCAAATGTTTGCTGCGGCGCGGAAACGATCCCCACCGAGGGTTCGGAGGCGGTTCCCTGGGCAAAGAGCTGCTGCGGGTTGGTGCTGGTGGCCGGATCGGCATTCCCGACGTTGATGGCGGGCGCGAACGTTACCAACATGCCGCCAACGGCATCTACCTCAAGATCGGTCGTTTGAGCGCGAACGTCCTCAACAGCAGTAGAAGGCACAGTATCCGTAAACACCACCTGGATGTTTACTTCTTCATCTTCTGTACCCTTGGCCACAACAATTTGGTCAACTTCTCCGAAGAACTGATACATCTCGGAGCCGATGGAATGATTGAGCGTATCGCCAACGGACAGCGCCGCCGAACTGATGAGCGTCGCCAACATCAGGCCCACCACAATCAGCAGGCTTTGCGTCTTGCGGCGGGGGATATTGCGCATACCCATGCGGAAAATCACGGGTCGCCGCCAGGCAACCCAGATAACGGCCGCCAGGCTGAGCAGTAGTAGCACGAGCATCACGACCATGATGCTGTTCATGGAAATACCAAAGAGTGTTTGCATCGGGAATCTCCTCTCTCACCGGGGCGAGCGGCCTAGCGGACGGCCTCGCCAATGAGATCGGCGTTTTGCGTGATGAAGGAGCCGTCATGCTGCGGGAATTCCTCACCCACGATCTCACCGTCGCTCATGCGCACAATGCGATCGCACATATTGCCCACACCGTGATCGTGAGTCACCAGCACAATGGTCAGGCCCTGTTCCTGGTTGAGTTGCTTCATCAACTGCATGATGTCAGAGGCGGAAGCGGAATCGAGCGCGCCGGTGGGCTCGNNCCACTAAGTTCGGCCGGGCGGTGTCCCGCCCACTGGGCCAGGCCCACGCGATCAAGCGCCGCCATCGACATCCGTCGCGCCTCGGCCGGTTTCACATCGGCAACCAGCAGCGGTAGCTCCACGTTTTCCACCGCGGTGAGCACCGGCAACAGGTTGTACACCTGGAAAATGAATCCCATTCGTTTGGCGCGATAGGTGGTTCGCTTCTTGTCGCCGAGTTTGGCAATGTTCTCGCCTTCAATGGTGATGACGCCATTGGTGACATCGTCCAGCCCACTCAGGCAGTTGAGCAAGGTGGTTTTGCCACATCCCGAGGGACCCATCACGCCGACCATTTCACCGCGTTGCACAGTAAAATTGATACCCTTCAGCGCTTCCACCTGGGTTGATCCGGTGTCATAAATCTTCACCACGTCAGTCGCCGAGACGATGTTGATAAGGTCGGCGGGGGCGACTGTTTCGGATTTGCGATTTCGAAGGAACATTTCACTCTCCTCTGGATGTACCTACTGGGTGCACTTTCACATCTGGCAAACAGATACCAACCGCGAACTTCGTGGTGGCCCGATGCCCTAGATAGTACGGGGTGAATTGTCACAATTGTGTGACTCAGTAGCTACGGAAGGATGAAATTCTGGTTATCCCCCAATGCACGCAGAAGGAGGGCCGGTAATCCGGCCCTCCTTCACAAACGATTGCTTACGTTTGTTTAGCGATTCTTCATCACCATGTTCTTGATCACTACCAGAATGGCGGCGAAGATGGCAGCGATGATGATCGTAACGATCATGTTGCCACCAACGGCATCGGTCACGAGGCCGGCAACGAACGCGCCCACGAGACCGAGGATAAGGTCACCGACAATGCCGCGATTTGTGCCCGTAAGCACACCTGCGAGCCAACCGGCGGCCACACCAACGATCAGCCAATAAAGAATATCCATGGTTAACTATCCCTCCTCAGAAAAGTCTCTGTGCACCCGGATCGGTACACTCACGGGGTAGATTAAAGCATTATCCATGCCACGGCCATACCATTCATCGCAATCTGCTAGGTGGATGACTGCCCAGATCGCGCCTGTCGCTGGCGCAATCGACGCAGTGCTTCTGCCCTGCCGCCCGCATCCCTGGGCACGGTGGTTTCGCTACCATCGCCAAAGTCGTACACCGGACCGGTCGAGGATCCTTCCTCCAACTTGTCTTGTTCGGGCGACTCCGAATCCCCATCGTGCTGCACGATCTCGGCACCCGAACTCGTGGCGACATCGGCATCGTTTGCGGTGGTCGGCAGCGCATGATCATCTATCGTGATCACAATCTCATCATCTGCGGTTGCCGCTTTCCGTACCGGGTTCCGTGCCGAGGCGATGCCGGCTTTGCGATTGAATCCGTACCCACTGCCGCGTGACCAAATGCCGGTGAGTCCGAAGCGGGAAAGATAGAGTCCGCACCAGATAAGAACGACAGCGAGGATAAAACCCCAAATTGCCATCGAGATCGTCATGCCCGTATCGTCGGTGGGATTCATCAACACAACCACGAAGGTCATCAGCACCATTGTGGTTCCGGCAATGGCGATCACGCCGCCCAGTCCTTGCACGAACCGAACCCAGAATCGGCGCTGCACGAGGAAATCTGCATCCTCTTGTTGTGGGGGTCGGGAATATTTGAGTTGCGGACCGTATGTCCGCAAGGCCCACCCCAACAGCATGAGGGTTGAACCGTACCCCATACCAAACAGAACGTAATCCACTGTTGCTCCTCACCCGGTAAAATCTCTCACCAGAGTTTACCCTGCCGAGACATCGCGGGTCAGCAACGGATCTCTATTCTGCGGTGGGTTTCGGGCTTTCGAACCGGTAGCCCATGCCGGGATAGGTGGTGATCAGCGTCAGGCTGTTATCTGCCGGCTCCAGCTTGGCGCGCAAACGGCTCACCCAGGTGCGCAGGTACTGGGTTTCATTACGATA
>DJVD01000184.1 GCA_002440805.1 Chloroflexi bacterium UBA6265 | reverse complement strand
AGGGCCACAGGATCGATACCACCCGAGAGCGTGCGTCCACTCGGCGGCACAGCCAGGTTGTAGGCGCGAGCCAGGCGAGTGATGGAATCGAGCAGGATTGTGACATCGCGACCGGCTTCCACCAGTCGCTTGGCACGCTCCAGCGCCATCTCGGCCACCTTGGTGTGATCTTCCACAGGCTCATCGAACGTGGAACTGATGACCTCGCCATCTACGGATCTTCGCATATCCGTAACTTCTTCCGGTCGCTCACCGATGAGGCAGACCATCAGGTGCATATCCGGGCTGTTACTGGTGATGCCGTTAGCAATCGCCTTCAGCAGAAGTGTCTTACCGGCCTTTGGTGGCGAGACAATCAGGCCACGCTGACCCTTGCCGATCGGTGCCACCAGGTCGAGAAGCCGCGTGCTGAGCACATTCGGCATGGTCTCAAGGTGAATCTGCTCCAGCGGGAAGATCGGGGTGAGTTTATCGAAGTTGGGGCGACGTCGAGCCGTTTCCGGATCCTCGCCATTCACGGCCTCGACCCGTAGCAGGCTAAAGAATTTCTCGTTATCTTTCGGCGGACGCACCTGGCCGGATACACGGTCCCCGGTGCGCAGGCCGAAGCGGCGAATTTGACTCTGGCTGACGTAGATATCATCTGGTCCTGGCAGGAACCGCTGGCCACGGAGGAATCCGAAGCCGTCTTCAATAATTTCGAGCACACCGTCGCCAAATGTCTGCCCGTCGCGCTCTGTCTGTGCCTGCAACAGTTTGGTGATCAGGTCAGGTCGGCGCATGCGCATGTAACCCGAGACCTGGAGTTCGCGCGCCAGTTCATGAAGCTCTGCGTCTTCCTTCTGGTCCATGATCGCGACAGTCAGCCGATTGGGATTGTCATTGGCGCGCCGCTGCTGTTCCCGGCTCTGGTCGCGATCCCGGTTCTGGGGCTGATCGCGGTCGCGATTGAGATTCTGGGAAATCGGGCCGGTGTCGCCCTCGGCGCGGTGGTTGCGGTTCTTGCGCTGGCCGCGACGATTGCGCCCCTGGCGATCGGCGCCATCGGCAGTGGAGCCGCCATCGTTATCGGGCGTTGGCCCCTTGCGTAGCTCCGGTTCTCGGGGAGGAGCGCTATCAACAGCCTGGTCAGCCGCCGGCAGCGTAGCCTGTTCCGCTGCAACTGCAGCTATCGGTGCCTGGGAGGTTTCCTGCGGTGCAGCGTCGGCATCATAGATAGCGGGTGCTTCAGCTACGGCAACAGTCTCGGCTGCAGGAGTCTCCGGGGACTCCTGGGGCGCGTCGGCGGGCTTGCGGCGGGCCCGCACGGACCGAGTGCGGCGGGCGGGTTTTTCTTGCGCCTCGTCGTCTTCAGGTACTACGGGGATGACAGCTTCTTCTACAGTCAATTGATTTCTCCAAATGGGGATTCCTGGAAACAGCAAACCTGGTCGGTTTGATATCCACGCAGGCGAATTGCTTCGGACAACTGAGATTTACGATAGGCAGCTGTGGGAAGCGGGATGATACGAGTTGCGTCAGTGCGCAAGGAACTCCACATACGTCAATGCCGAAGATCCAGCCCATACAATCAGGCTGTAGGCAGTGTCATGAGATCTGTGCTGAATGCTGATGCACAGCGGGCGCTTTGCACGCGAAACACGGCGATAGAGGCGTTTATCAGAATCACCGCTCGGTACAACCTGATGCTACCATCCTGACTGGCCAGCGTCAATAAAGCCGAGTTACTCCGGCGGCGCGGTGACTCCCTCTGCGAGATTTTCAAGTTTGCTGGGGCGATGTAGCGTCTCGATCTTTCGAATTGTGCCACTGGACGAGCGCAATACCAACGACTGTGTCCACGCACCGCGGCTGGTGAACTTCACTCCCTCCAGCAGCTCACCATCGGTAAGCCCGGTGACAGCAACACTGATATTCTCGCAATTCACCAGGTCATCCATGCTAAACACGCGATCGATATCGATGCCGCGATCCTGCGCGATCTTGCGTTCATGGTCGTTGCGCAGCCAGAGCCGGGTCTGGAGATCGCCACCGATGCACTTCAGCGCGGCNNGTGTCATGGAGCGCAGCCATCAGGGCACCGGCAACATCGCCATCCTGAATCAGGCGAATGCGGGCACCAACGCTCCGAATCTCCTTGATCAACTCGGTATGACGAGGTCGATCCAGTACCACCACGGTAAGATCGCGGACATTCATTTGCTTCTTGGCGGCCACTGCGTGCAGGTTCTCTGAAGCAGATTTCGTGATATCGATCGCCCCGGCCGATCGCGGCCCCACCGCGATCTTTTCCATGTAGGCGATGTCTTCCCAGTTGTAAAAAGCACCGCGATCGGTGGTGGCAATCACGCAGACGGCATTCGGCTGGCCATTGGCCAGCAAGCGCGTGCCCTCCACAGGATCGACCGCAATATCCAGTTGCGGGCCATGCCCGGTGCCCAGGCGCTCACCGTGGTAGAGCATCGGCGCGTGATCCTTGTCGCCCTCCCCGATGACGACGGTGGCGTCCATATCAATGGAATTCAGGAGTTTGCGCATCGCGTCTACAGCGGCCTGGTCACCACTTTCCTTGTCGCCGCGACCCATCCAGCGTGCGCTCATAAGCGCGGCGGCTTCGGTACACCGAACCAGTTCCATAGCGATATTCCGCGTGGTATCCGGATTAACTGCATGTGTCATGGCTGGTGATCTCCCGGGGTTGGTGATCAGGTTTTTACGGGCCTGACCCACTGTCGCGCCGAATCGGGCAGGTCATGCAGCGTGCCGTAATGCACGTTTGCCGGCGGCAATGACTGCACGAACTTCGACCCATAACGCTTGGAAACAACTCTCTTGTCGAGGATAACGCAAATACCGCGATCCTGTTCAGTACGAATCAAGCGACCGAACCCTTGTTTGAACTTCAGCACTGCCATCGGCAGGCTGAGGTCCATAAACGAGTTGTCGTAGAGCTCGCTGCGGGCCTCGAAAATCGGATCGGTAGGTACAGCAAACGGGAACTTGGTAATGATCAATGCGCTGAGGGCATCCCCCACCACATCCACGCCTTCCCAGAAGGTTGACGTTCCGAACACGACCGTACCCGGATCGCTGCGCAAGCGATCGA
>DJVD01000189.1 GCA_002440805.1 Chloroflexi bacterium UBA6265 | reverse complement strand
AGGTGTTCGGATCGGGCAGGCGCAATGTGCCTTCGGTGCCATAGACCATGAACCAGCTGTGCTCGGGATCGAACAGGTCGAAGCTGGTGGTGAGCGATCCCACCACGCCATTCTCCAGTTCCAGCACACTCTCGATATGCGTGGGCGTGTTGACCGGGATCACATCGCCCTTCTTCGGCGAATCGGAGGTGACCACGCGCTCGGCGAAGCCCTGCGTGGAACGGGAGCTGATGGAGGCGATTGGTCCCAGCACGGTAGCGATAGCGGTGACGTAGTAGGGGCCCATATCCAGCATGGGGCCACCGCCCGGCTGGTAGAAGAAGTACGGATCGGGGTGCCAATCCTCCATGCCGTGCGTGACCATGCGGGCGTTGAAGGCGATGGGGGTGCCAATGGCGCCATCATCGATCGCCTTGCGCACGGTTTGCAGGCCGGCGCCAAGGAATGTATCCGGCGCGGACCCCACCAGCACGCCGGCTGCGGCAGCGGCATCGATCACGCCCTTGCCCTCGGCGAGATCGATAGCGAGCGGCTTCTCGGTATAGACCGATTTGCCCGCCGCGATCACCTGGCGACAGACGGTGGCGTGCGCCGCCGGGATGGTGAGGTTGATGACGATATCGATNNGCCTCTGCCCGCTCGGCCACCAGGTCGGCGACGGCCACCGCGCGCATGTGCGGCCAGGTACCGGCCGTGATGTTCTTCAGGTAAATGGCGGAGATCACCCCCGCGCCGATAATGCCGATGCCGATGGTGCGCGTCATGGGCCATCCTTGTGTGTGCAACGAAAAGAGGCGAATGGACCATGCCATTCGCCCCATTATCATACCGCTGGTTGCCGGGTTTATCGCCGGTCGATGCGATTGGCGGCGACCGCTGCCGCTGCCAGGATGAACGGGATCACCGCGTAGACAGCGGCGAGATGCGGACTGGCCACGGCGCCCACGCCGGTGCTCGGCAGGCCGGTAACCGGTGCGGGTACAGTTGGCGCGGCTGGCGCCTGGGTCGGCGGCGGCAGGGCGTTATCCTTCTCCGGCGCGAAGTACCACACCCACACACCCCGATCGGGACTTTCGAAAATCGCCGGGGCATCGGAGAGCAGGACGTAGCCGGCATACTCGGCCGAGGGCGTGATCGCGAATGTGGCATCGTTGGTAGCAGCCAGCTGGCAGCCATCGAACCCATCCGGGGCGCTGCTCACGGTGCAGGAATCGATCAGCGCGCCGGCGGCATCGTAGCTGGAGACGGTGGCGCCATCCATGGTGAAGATATTCACGGTGTCCACACAATCGGGATCGACACAGCCGATGACATTGACATTGATTTCCTGCTGCTGGGCGGCGGTGCTGAGGATTGATCCGAATACCGCCGCGAGTGCGATCAGCACAACGAGACGTGCGCGGGGGAATAAGTGCATGGTGCTACCTCCCTGGCCAATGGCCGTGCTGCGATTATGTTCACCCCCAGTTGGTTCTTGCTGATCAGAACGCGCCGATCCCGGCTCCCGTTTCGCGACATGAAAAACCAAAAGGGGGAGGCCTTTCGACCTCCCCCTCGCGGTGATGCTATCGCAGCGACTACGCTTCCGCTTCTTCTTCCTCGGCCTTGGCCTTGGTGGCGGCGAACGCGGCCTTGATCATCTCGTTCTGCTCGTTGGAGACGCCCAGCTTCACATCGGCCGGGATCTTGGCATCGCTGGCGTAATCGGCCAGTTCCGGGCGATCGATGGTGCTCTCGATTTCCTTGCGCTCGCCGGTCCCGGCGCTTTCCAGCACGCTGGCCATGAAATCGAGCACGTGGAAGCCGAGGCTGCCATCCACCCGGCTCTTGCCGCCCTCGCGCAGGGAGGTGGCGAGATCGTTGGCGCCCAGGCCGCGACCGTTCTCCTGGTTCGGCACGGTCACCGGAATCTCAACCCATTTGTCGGTGCCGCCCTGCAGGTACATGATCGGGCCGCCGAAGGTGTTCGGATCGGGCAGGCGCAGGGTGCCCTCGGTGCCATAGATGGTGAGGGTGGCGAAATTGGTTTCCCAGAGATCGAAGCTGGCGGTGAGGGTGCCGAGCACGCCGCTCTCGAACTCGATGGTGGCGACGATATGGGTCGGCGTGGTGACGGGGATCTTCTCGCCCTCACGCGCGCCGTTGCCGATGGTGCGCTCCGGGAAGGTGGCGCGGGCCATGGCGCTGACGCTCTTGTACGGGCCGAGGATGGTGGCCATGGCGGTGACGTAGTACACGCCCACATCCATCAGCGGACCAGCGCCCGGCGCGAAGAAGAAATCGGGTTCCGGGTGCCAGGCTTCCATGCCGTGGTTGCGGATGGCGGCATCCACCGCGATCGGCTCACCGATGAGGCCCTGGTCGATCAGCGCGCGGCTCATCTGGAGTCCGCCGCCCATGAACGTATCCGGCGCGGAGCCGACGTAGAGGCCCTTCTCGCGGGCGAGCTCGATCATTTTCTGGCCATCGGCGCGATCGGTGGCGAACGGTTTTTCGGTGTAGTAGCTCTTGCCGGCCTCGAGGGCGGCGAGTCCGATCTTTGCATGCTCCAGCGGCGGGGTGAGGCTGACCACCAGCTCGATATCGGGGTGGTTGAAGATCTCCTCATTGGTCATCGCCACGGTCTTGAACTCTTTGGCCCGCTTCTCGGCGCGCTCGGGGATGATATCGCTCACACCCACGAGATAGCAGTTGGGGAACTTGCTGCTGAGGTTCTTCATGTAAATCTCGGAGATGACACCGGCACCAACGATGCCGATACCAACCGGTTTGGATGTGGACATGTGTGTTGCTCGTTTCTTACTAGTGCGCTGCTCGCGCCCGGAGCGCGGGAGGACTGCCCGCAGGGAGATTACCGGCAATTGTGCAGGGTAG
>DJVD01000157.1 GCA_002440805.1 Chloroflexi bacterium UBA6265 | reverse complement strand
CCATTTCGGCACAATTTAGAGTGTCCGTACGGGATTTTTCCGGAATAACCGGATCAGGAACCCGCTTGAGACTTAACCTTCTTCAGTACGTACACGACGATCAGATTTGATTGTACGGAGTGACCGTTCATCTGACTCATTGCGACGTTGATAATCTCGTCCGTACACTTTGTGACCGAAAGTCAGCCGCAAAGTGTTGTCGCATGCGCGGTTTTCAGGGCCGGGGATGAATGTGCGAGGGATCTATCCCCACATGCCAGCAGCCTGCAACGCATCCACCGCATCCTTGGGGGTGGCCTGCTGTACCGAGCGGCCAAGGGCCTGCTCCACCTGTTCGCGGGTGATGTTGCGAGCGTGGGCGGCCTGCCAGAACGAGGTCCATGAGTATTCCGACAGATGGTCGCCATCCACCTTCTGCATGGCGCTGGCCCCGGGAGTCTGCTGGGTGGAACTTGCAACCGGGGCTTGTTGGGTGGCGCCGGCTGCCGGGGATTGTGATTTGGCCGGTTGCGGCTTCTCTGCCCGGATGCCCAGGCCATCGAGCGCGCGGGCAATAGCAACTGCCTCCACCATTGCGTGCTGCTCGGCCCAACTGCGGCCGGGATCAACATCCATCGCGGCGATACCTGAATGGCGGGCGCCACCGGGCAAGGCGATGGTGGCTTTCACGGCGATGGCCGTATCGTCGGCCCGCACGCTATCAATTTGCACCAGTGCATCGGGCACATCCTGCCGCAACACCGCCAGTCGCAGGGCGGCTATGTCCGGTGATATGGCGGTATCGGCGCGGTGTGTGCGGAGTTCGGCGCGCGGATCGGCTGGCGGATCGGAGTAGGTCGACGTGGTCATGATGGCTCCCGTTCTGTGTGGATTGCTGCCCCTCCAGTATAGAAGGTGGCACAATGATGCCGATACGGGGAGAGCACTATGACCGAGAAGAAAACCATTGAATTGCTGGATATGATCTGGCCGGAAACAGGCTTAAGCACCACGCTGGTAGTGCCCGACAAGCCCAAAGACACGCTGGGCGAGGGCGACCAGGTGAAGCTCAGCATCGATTTCCTGACGCTGACGCTGAGTCCACTGGAGCTGATCCAGTTGGCAGCCTTCCTGCGGGTGGGCATGGATGAGTTGATGGATCGCCACCCGAGTCTGCAGCGGGCGGTGGTGAATGCGTTTGATATCAAGGATTAATTTCAGCAAATTCTCAGGGTCGGCTCAGCGAACGTTCAGTTGCGCCCCATATGCTTCAACTATTGAGAAGTGAGACCAACGCTTCTTGATTTCTCTCCTCCCCACTTCGATCGGGCCCGGTGCATTCCACCGGGCCCGTTCACGTTTTCCTGCCGATCCCTGCTTGCCAGCGCTACACTTGATCGATTGAGTCGCACGTTTACTGGAGTAACCATGGCCGAGGAAACACAATACTGGATCATCGTAAGCTCGCTGGCGAATCATCACATCACACGTGATCGCGGCTTTGATTTACAGGGCTTGAAGAGCCGCCAGCGCAAGAAGCTGGAACTGGTGCGACCGGGCGACAAGTTTATCTATTACGTCACCGGGTTGAAGAAAATCGCTGGCATCACGACGGTGACGTCCGAGGGGTTCGAGGACCACACCCCGATCTGGAAGAGCGGCGCCGCCAAGAAGCAGGACGATTATCCGTACCGCTTCCCGATTGAGCTGGATCTGTGGCTGGACGACGATCAGTTTGTGGATGCGCAAGAGATGGCGCGACAGATGACCTACACCAAGAAGTGGCCAGAACAGCACTGGACGCTGGCGTTCCAGGGCAATGTCCATAAAATAGAGGAACCGGATTATCTGCTTCTTCGCAAAGCGATTGAGGATGCAAAGAACGGATAGCTGGCGCGGCCATCGTGGTATGTGGGACCCATGGGGCGGATATCTGCGGAATCCGCCCCTACGTTGTTGCGAACCTAATCCGCGACCTGGTCGACTTCACCACTGCCACACACCGGGCAGGTTGCATCCTTGCGCACCTTCAGGGTGCGGAAGGTCATACCCAAGGCGTCGTACATCAGCAAGCGGCCGACCAGCGGCTCGCCGATACCTAGCAGGAGCTTGATCGCTTCAGTCGCCTGGATCGTGCCGACAACCCCTGGCAGCACACCCAGTACCCCGGCGACAGCGCAGTTTGGGGCAAGCTCCGGCGGCGGCGGGCTCGGGAAGAGGCAACGATAGCAGGGGCTATCATCCTGGCGGGGATCGAAGCTGGTAATTTGGCCATCGAAGCGGAAGATACTGCCGTGGACCTGCGGGATCTTCAGCGCCACGCACGCATCGTTGACGATGTACCGGGTTTCAAAGCTATCCGAACCATCGACGATCAGGTCGTAATCGCGAAAAATCTCCTCCACATTGCGGCTGGTGAGGCGCGTTTGGTGCGTCACAACTCTCACATCGGGGTTGAGCGCCTCCATCGTACGACGGGCGCTGTCCACCTTGGGAGAACCGATATCGTGGGTGCGATGCAACACCTGCCGCTGCAGGTTGCTGGCATCAACAACATCATCATCGATCACACCAATGGTGCCGACGCCGGCAGCAGCGAGGTAGAGACCCGCCGGGCTGCCAAGCCCGCCCGCGCCAATCAGCAAGACGCGACTATCGAGCAGGCGTTGCTGACCGGCAACGCCGATCTCGGGAATACGCAGGTGACGGCTGTAGCGCTGGCTTTGGGCTGGATTGAGCTGGTGCGGCTGGGCAATGGGCTGGCCCGCCTGCTTCCAGGCATCAAACCCACCATCCAGGCTGGCGACGTTGGTGTAGCCGATGGATTGCATCGCCTCCGCTGCAAAGAGGGATCGAATCCCGGCGGCGCAATACACCACAACCGGAGTATCTGTATCCGGAATATCCGTTGATACATCCATCTCAAGATGCCCGCGCGGGATGACAACGGCATTCGGCACAATACCCTGGGCAGTTTCATCGGCCTCGCGTACATCCAGCATCACGGCACCGGACTGGATGCGCTGAAGAGCCTCATCGATATCGATATGCGGCACGGATTCGCGCAGGCGCTGGAGGCGTTGGTTGTAGGTTGTGGTCATGCTGCTCCTCGCTTTCAGGCCCCTACCCTATCCGAATTCGGGCAGGGAGTGCTTCTTTATTCTTGCACAACCACCGATGGCCCGAATCGACCCCCACGTCCAGGTGAAAGATGGATCTAGCGAACCTGAGCGTACACCTCGTCTTGCACGCGCTGCAGGTAGCGCGCGATCTCGGCAGGTCCGGATTTTGGCGCGATGGCCTCCACATCCGGGTTGTAGTTGGTGTTCGTGTTGACATCGTAGGTCACGATCCGGCCATCGTCCGTCTCGATGAACTCAAAGCCCGCGATCTCGATCTGGTATCGGCGGGCAAACGCAAGGAATTGCTCGATCACCGGGTGCCAGTACCCTTCCCGCAAGGCAAACAGGCTCGCTGCCTCGATCGGGCGGCCGGCACTATCGAGTTCGCAGGCGTCGGCCGGGCAGAGCTGGAACCCGCCTCGTGCCGCATCGGCCGAAATGGCGTAGATGTACTCGTAGCCAACCGTCTCCACGCGGGTAATGAAGCCATCCCTCGGACGAACATATTCCTGCAGTAGCGTGATGCCATCGACCGGCTGCTCGAATTCGTCCGAATCGACGTAGGCGGCAAAGGCATCAAGGTCATCAAAACGGCGCACACCGAGTCCCTTCCCGCCCTGGTTGTGCTTGGTGATAAACGGGGTCGGCATTCTTGCGGCTGCAGCCATCAGATCGGATGTACCGACAACAGCGATTGTTTTCGGCACGTCAATGCCAAAGGCCCGCAGCGCGGACAGCTGCCGGACCTTGCTGACCTCCATCTCCACCACCATGCGCCCATTCACCACCCTGCGGCCATGGGCCTCCAGCCAATCGAGCAGGGCGCGGGTGTAATCCTTGGCATGGGCGTGATCGCGCGTGTGGGACGAGGCACTGAGCCGGTTCCAGTAAATACCCTCCGGCGGGGCGGAATCGAGATCGATCACGCCATCGATCAGCAGCCATTCCTGATAGTCGAGTCCGGCAGCGTCGAACGCCGCGGCAAAGGGCGGGAACCAATCGGGATTTTCGTGAAGGGCGTAAATAATCATATGCTCATCCTTGGCGATTACGTCTACCTTCTCACTTACGAAAAGATATGTGCTTCCTAATCTATAGCGCTACACCAGCATCTGGCAACGGCTGTGATTTCCACGGGGCGGCAGAATCGGCGCAGCCGCGGGTTGTAGGATGTGGTAAGGGTACATACCACCTCGCCCTCAATTAGGTATTGCGCCCGGTTGGGTGGCAATCCAACTTTTGCACGTTGAAGGAGCGATTCATGAATACTGACCTGCAGGAATTTCTCAACCAACTCCATGCAGAGGGTGTGGACCACGATTCCAGCCAGGTTGATCGCGCACACCGCTATCGCAACCTGAATCCTGAAACCGCGCATTTCATTGCGATGCTGGTGCAGTTGATGCACGCGCAAAAGGTCGTAGAAATTGGCACATCGAATGGCTACAGCACCATTTGGCTCGCAGACGCCGTGACCACCACCGGCGGAACCATCACGACAGTAGATATCGAATCCCAGCATGGCGCTGCAGATAATGTTGAACGAGCCGGGTTGACCGAACCAGTGGAATTCGTCCATGCCGATGCGGGTGAGTACCTGGCCGGAGTGGAGGATGACAGCGTGGATGTGTTGTTTCTTGATGCCGAGCGCACGCAGTATGCGGGCTGGTGGCCACATCCGTACCGGGTGCTTCGAGCCGGTGGCCTGATGCTCATCGATAACGCCCACCACCCCGCGCCCGATGAACTCACCGCATTCGTCGCATTGATTGCTGACGAACCAGGGCTGGATCAACTGGTACTCCCCCTCGGGAGCGGCTTGATCATGGCCCGCAAGGTGTAACCGCGACGATCCCGTGCACCAACTGAGGGGACGTATCACTCGCACTCAGCAGCAACGTACTGGCAGCACGACGTATGACCCCCACGACTGCCGGTGGGCCGGAACGTAGGAAAGAATCGCGCTGCTGAGAGGATTTGTGCAATCAAGGAAACACCCGGCAACGGTGCGCAGCGGCACGTTACCGGGCGTTTCTATCACATGGGTGATTGATCAAGACGTATGCGCCTGATTGTCATCCAGCTGCGATATTAATCGTGGCGATGCCAATCAGAAACCCCTGGTTCTTGTTCGTTGCGGTTCTTTCCTAGAACGCAATTCCCAAGAGGCGGAACAGCACAATGATGACCACAATCAAAATCACAACGTAAATGAGCAGGCTTAGTGGATCTCGTCGGTTCATAGGTTTAACTCCTCAGGTTAGTCAGACATCAACATGATGTCTTCGGGCGTATCCCCGCATTGGTCGGTTTCGCAAGAT
>DJVD01000084.1 GCA_002440805.1 Chloroflexi bacterium UBA6265 | reverse complement strand
ATCTGGCGCTCGATCTCGCCGATAACACCGTCATCGGTTTCGAACATCCGCATCTTCAGTTCGTCTTCGGTACCGATGGAGTCGTCTTCCACGCGCTCACCGGGGAGCGCCCGCTCCAGCAGGGCAGCAAGCGTTTCCTCAATCCATGTGAATGGCTTGACCAACGTTTGCCCCAACCTCCCAAACGCGAAGAGCTGGCGCAGTCTATTCTCGGAAACGGTGCGTGATGCGATTGCTCGCGGGATAGCCCGACCAAAAACGAGGTAGACCAGCGCAATCATGACAATGCTGAACCAGCTGAAATCGGATGTGGTCCAGCGGTCGATCAATGCCGTGAGTTGACTGGCCGCCACGATGGTTGCCAACAATTCAATAATTCGCATCGAGCTGGATAACGCTCGACGAGCATTCAGGTACGTGCCAACCGACCGGTGATGCCGGCCGCCGTGCGCAACCTGAGGCAAGAGTTTCTGATTGCTTGTTTGGCCGGCAAAGGTCAAGACGCTGCCGGCAGTAACCAGCGCAACGAGCGCGACGGTTGCGATAATGAGATGTTGCCAGTCGCTGGCGTCCAAATGATGTGTCCTTTCCGAAGGATCTAGGTGAACAGCGCGCTGATACTCATGCCCTTGTGTGTGCGCATGATTGCTTCCGCCATCAGCGGCGCCACGCTCACCACGGTGACGTTACCGGGAGCCGAGGCAGGTAACGGAATCGTATCCGTGACGATAATTTCATCGATATCCGAATCGGCGATCATTTCCAGCGCGTTGCCGGCGAAAATGCCATGCGTCGCACAAACATAAATGTTCTTGGCACCGCGGCTCTTC
Organism: Chloroflexi bacterium UBA6265; assembly: GCA_002440805.1. Classification (GTDB taxonomy): domain Bacteria; phylum Chloroflexota; class Chloroflexia; order Thermomicrobiales; family UBA6265; genus UBA6265. The sequence goes on along the minus strand of DJVD01000084.1, from coordinate 1,975 downwards.
AGCAACTTTGCCGCTTCCACCAGCGTGCCGCCAGTAGAGATCATATCGTCAACAATCACGGCTGTTTTGCCATCGACATCGCCAACGATATCCAGCATCTCGGTCTTATCGGCGCCGGGATGCTGCTTGGAAATAATCGCCAGGGATCCCTGGGCACGGGTGCGAAAATCCTGGGCGCGACCAACGCCACCGGCGTCCGGGCTGACCACCACGATATCGCCCTGCACGCGCGCGCGAAAAGCACGGGCGAGCAACGGCGTGGCGCGCATGTGATCGACGGGGATATCGAAGAAGCCTTCAATTGCCGGGGAATGAAGGTCGATCGCCAACACACGGTTCGCGCCGGCTGTGGTGAGCAAATTCGCAACCAATTTGGCGGAAATCGGCTCACGACCGGACGTCTTCTTCTCTTGCTTGGCATAGCCATAATATGGAATAACCGCGGTGATTCTATCTGCGGATGCACGACGCAGCGCATCGATCATCAACAACAGTTCCATGATGTAGTCGTTCACCGGCTCGGATGTCGGCTGGATCACGAATACATCGGCGCCGCGGACATTCTCATCCAGCTTGACGCGCGTTTCACCATTGCGAAACTTGGAGACAATTGCCCGCCCCAAGTCGGTTTCCAATTGGTGGCAAATGGCTTCTGCCAATGCCGGATGTGCATTTCCGGTGAAAACCTGCAGTCGCCCTTCCACCCGTTACTCCTTTTCCGCGTCCATTCTGGACCGTATCGGCTTTGCCGGAACGCCAACCACCGTTTGGCCAGCGGAAACACTTTTTGTGACCACGGCTCCGGCACCCGTTTTGGCGCCGGCCTCAATCTCAACCGGAGCGACGAGCACGGTATCCGAGCCAATGAATACATCGTCGCCGATTTCAGTGTGATGCTTGTTCTTGCCATCATAGTTGGCGGTAATTGTTCCCGCTCCGATGTTGGTGCGCTCGCCAATGGAACTGTCGCCCAGATAACTGAAATGGCCGGATTTTGAATCTCTCGCCATTGTGGTGTTCTTGAGCTCGGCAAAGTTGCCGATATGAACACCTTCGCCGATATCCGAACCGCCGCGGATATGGGCATAGGGGCCGGCATCTGCATCCCTGCGCACGGTGGACGATTCAATCGTGCTGGCGCGAATGGTGACGCCGTCTTCGACGGTTGCATCGATAAGGACGGCATAGGGGCCGATCTTGCAGTTCGCGCCGATCGTGGTATTTCCCATCAGGATCGTGCCGGGCAGCAGAGTGGTGTCCTGCCCAATGACGACTGACTCATCGATAAAGATGGTCTCGGGCCCAACCATGCTCACGCCCGCGCTCATGTGTTTTTCGCGCATCAGCTCGCGGACAATCGAATCGGCGCGCGCCTGTTGCTGGCGTGTGTTGATGCCAACACTCACATTTTCTGGTCCATCTACCGTGCCTATCGGCCAAATGTCATCCGGAGCGCGTTCGCGTACCGCCATGGTGACAAGATCGGTGAGCAGGTATTCGCCGGTGCCTTCATCCTTCGGCAAACGCCGGATCGCATCAAGCGCCCAGTCGCGTTGCAGCACCATAATTCCCGAATTGATCTCGGTGCGACCGATGCGCCTGGCTGGATCATCGTTTTTGCTCTCGATGATCGCGGTGACGCAGTTGTCCTCATCCCGCTCGATCCGCCCATATGTGGCAGCATCGTCGAGCGTGCACGTGAGGAGCGTAAGCTTGCGATCGCTAGCAATAGCTTGCTGATAGAGTTTCTGCACGGTTTCGCCGGTAAGGAGTGGGCTATCCCCGAGCAGGCTGATGATGTAATCGACCTCGGGCAGGGCCTCGATGGCGACCAGTACAGCGTGGGCGGTGCCAGTAGGCTCATCCATGATCGCCGTTTGGAACTGGCCATCCATGCCGAGGCGCTTTGGCATATCAGCCATGGATGGGCTCACAACAACAACAATATGATCGGGATCGATTGCCTGACCGGCGC
>DJVD01000122.1 GCA_002440805.1 Chloroflexi bacterium UBA6265 | reverse complement strand
CGATGCCGCTCCTCGGCCTCAGCGGAACGCTCTTTCATCAGGTGCTGGCGCTCGGAAAAGAGCTCCAGTTCATTCACCTTACGAATAGCGCAGGCATTGCAGTGGCCATTCCATTCGGTCCAGCCACCACACACCGGGCAAGGACGTGCCAGATCAGCCAGCGTTGCCGAAACTGGCAGCACGGTTTCATTCAGGCGGGCATCGCGCAACGCCACCGCGTACGACGTGACGCTGCCCTCCAAATGCCTAAGGAGTGCTTCGCGCAATTCCTCGGGAGTGTGTGAAGGTAGCAGGGCAACGACATCGCCAGCTTCGCGAATAAATTCCGGCTGGGCCAGCAATCCGCCGCGCTCAATCCAATCGAGTCGCTCCTGCCACACGAACGATTCGCCGGCGATGGTGAACGACACGCGATACGGTTCCGATTCGCTCACGCTCACGTTCTCAATCGGCACATGAGGCAAGGGATAGTATGGCTGCGGCTGAACCACCCTGCTGGTGGCCAATTCGGCCTCAACATTCGCAAGGGCTTCCGTCAACAACTCAATTCGATGCGTCCACGGGTTATCCGCATCCAGCGCGAGTTCGCCCTGATCGATATCAAATTGAATCGACATCCGGCGTCGTTCCAGCGCGTGACGGCGACTCTCGCCTTCGGCACGGGGATCGTCGATGGAATGTGATCGTTCGGCAACGATGCGTTGCATGTGAGGTGGAAGTTGACGTTTGGGTGTGTTGTCGGGCACGGAATCCTCCTGATTGTTCACCGGGATTGTGCCACATTCAAACCGATGTTGAGCCATTGTGGGGAAAACCCGAGTTGCCACGATTAACTGCATCCCCTATGATGTGTGCAATCGACGGAAGACAAACAAAACAAGGCGTCCAGTCCACTGGGAGCGCTCCCCGTGGCAGAAAGAATCAAGGGAGGTTCAGATGCTCAAGGAATATCGTCCAAATCGTCGCGAGGTCGTTCAGCATACTGCAGTAGCAACCGCTGCCGCGATCGGGGCTGCGCATCTGCCCGCCCTGCGAAGCATGACCAGCGCCCAGCTGGCCCGGAATGAAACTTTGTACACAGCCGGGTTCCAATGGGGCCCACCGACGAGCTTCAATCCAATCTCGCCATCGGCTCCAACCAACTGGCCGGTGCAAACATCATTCCCCCACCTGTATGAGCAATTGTTCATGTTCAACATTCTCTCCGGCGAGCTTGAGCCACTGCTCGCCAGCGAAATGACGTGGGAAGATGATTATTCGGCCGTAACAGTGAAGTTGCAGGAAGGCACTGCCTTCTCCGATGGAACGCCGCTCACAGCCGATGATGTGGTTTTCAGCTATAACCTGCCGCAGAGTGTGGATGGATTGCCGTATTCGGGAATTACCCGCTATGTATCCGCTGTGGAAATGGTGGATGAGCGCACCGTGAAACTGGTGTGTGAGGCAGAAGTAAACAACCCCGGTATGGTGAACGTGTACCTGCAGTCGATCCCGATCATGCCCAAGCATATCTGGGAACCGTTGATGGAAGAAACCGCCAACGGCGGTGAAGCCATTACCGCCATCATNNGGCGGCGAAGCCATTACCGCCATCATTGATATGGAGCCGGTCGGTTCTGGTCCGTACAAGATCGACCTTGCCTCGGCCCAGCAGATCGTACTGATTCGAAACGATGAGTACTGGGGCAACGAGATTCACGGCCAGCCAGTGCCCAAGTACCTGGTTCACCCGATTCCGGCATCCAACGATGATGCGAACCTGGCATTCAGCCGCGGTGACATCGACCTCAGCCAAACTTTCCTGCCGCAGGTGTGGAAGATCTGGGAAGAGCAGGAAATGCCGGCCGGAACCTGGTTCAAGGATCAGCCGTACCACGTCCCTGGAGCAATTCCTGCGCTCCAAATCAACATCAGCCGGCCGGGCCTGGATAACAAACTGGTCCGTCGAGCCCTCGCCTATTCGATCAACTACGCCCAGATCGCCGAGACGGCAATGTCTCGATATTCCAGCCCAATGCAGCCAAGCCTGATCATCCCGGATGGTGCGGAACTGGAATTCTTCGATGAAGAAGCCGCCAAGGAAACCGGCTGGGAATACAACCCTGAGGAAGCCAAGCGCATCCTCGAAGAGGACCTTAAGGCCACCAAGGGCGACGACGGTGTTTATGTGCTGGAAGACGGCACACGCCTGGGACCGTGGAAGGTCATGTGCCCATACGGTTGGACCGATTGGATGACCGCACTCGAGCTTGTGGTTCAGGGTGGCAACGAGGTCGGCTTCGATCTCGCCACGGATTTCCCGGAAGCACCCGTCCGCATGACCAACCAGCAAAATGGCGACTTTGATTTCTCGCTGCACAGCTATGCAGGTGTGTCACCGGCTGGCCCATGGTTGCGACTCAGCAATACCATGGATAGCCGCGACGTGCCGGCAATGGGCCAAACGGCGTTCACGAACTTCAACCGGTTCTCCAATCCGGACGCCGAGGCGTTACTCGATCAAATCCCCGCCGAGGCGGATCCAGCGAAACGAAAGGAACTGTATACCCAACTGGACAACATCTACCGTGACGAGATTCCGTGCATTGGTTTGATGTATCGTCCGTTCCAGTTCTTCGAGTTCAACGAGATGCACTGGAAGGGCTTCCCGACATCGGAGAACGACTACGCTCCGCCGATGCATCAGGGAGCTGGTATTAAGATTCTTTCCAAGATCGAGCCTACGGGCGCATAGCACCATGAGGGGCGCGGTGCGAGCATCGCGCCCCTCTCGTTCACTCCCGCTTGCCGGGACAAAGCGTGGGGATTGCAGATGTCCACTTTTCAAAAATACCTGCTGCAAAAGAGCTTCTGGTTCCTGGGAGCTTTTTTGGTTGCGCTTTCACTTAACTTCTTCCTGCCACGCCTGATTCCCGGCAACCCGGTAGATGCCATCATTTCCCAGATGACGCAGGAAGGCCGGGCGGATTCTGCCAGTCTGCAAAAGATCTACGAAACCTATATGGCGGAATTCGGGCTGGATAAATCTCCGGCCGAACAATTTGTGAATTACCTGGGCAAGGTGGTTCGGGGGGATCTCGGCACATCGTTTGCTCGCTATCCGGCGCCGGTGGAATCGATTATTGCCGATGCCTTGCCCTGGACAATAGCCTTGCAACTCCCGGCCATCTTACTCGGCTGGACGTTGGGGAACGTATTCGGCGCAATCGCTGCCTATAAGGGTGGCTGGTTCGATCGCGGCGGCTTTGTCGCTTCCCTGGTGGCTTCCAGCATCCCCTACTACTGCTTCGCGATCCTGCTGCTCTATGGCGTTGCCGTCAAACTGGATTGGCTCCCCGCCCGCGGCGCATATTCTTTCGGTATGTATCCCGCCTGGAGCTGGGCGTTCTTCAACGATGTGATGGACCATTACTGGCTGCCCTTCTTCTCATTGGTAATCGTGTTCATTGGTGGCCAGGCGATCGGTATGCGCTCGATGGCGATCTACGAGCTCGGCGCCGACTATGTCGATTACAGCCATGGGCTTGGAATTCCTGATAATCGCATTGTGCGGTACATCTTCCGCAATGCCATGCTGCCGCAGGTTACCGGCCTGGCGCTTTCCATCGGTTCATTGGTTGGCGGCGCGCTGATCACGGAAGCAGTATTTAGCTATCCCGGTATCGGTACAGCGTTGTTCACTGCCATTCGTCAAAATGATTATCCCGTTATCCAGGGCATCACGCTGATGATTATGGTGGCGGTGCTACTAGCCAACTTCATGGTTGATATCCTGTACGGTGTCATCGATCCCCGCATTCGCGCTGCGCAATCGGGCCAATAGGAGAGACGAGCGATGAGTGGAATCCCGGTAACAATGGATTCGCCGCCACCTCCAGCGGCGAAGCAATCTGCCCAATCGCGGGTGCGTTCGTTTACGCGCATGTTGTCCACCCGCTTCTACGTATCGGCGACCATGGTTGCGATGATCCTGTTCTTTGCGTTCCTCGGGCCCTTCTTCTGGGGCGTAGGCGAGCCCAAACAGATCGTGGGAGGACTCTATGAGGCCCCCAGCCGCGAGCTGATCCTGGGAACCGACAACTTCGGTCGCGATGTATTTACCCAGCTCATGCATGGAACCCGTTCATCGCTGGTTATCGGCGTGGTAGCCGGTCTCATTGCCACCACCATTGGCGTCGTCATGGGACTCACGGCGGGCTATTTCGGCGGCGTGATTGATGAGATGTTGATGGGCATCACCAATGTGGTCATCACAATTCCCTCAATCGTCGTGCTGATCCTGCTGTCCATCGCCGTCGGCACCAAATCGATCGTCACCATGGCGATCATCATTGGCGTCACCAGCTGGCCATGGACCGCGCGCGCCGTGCGGGCGCAATCGAGTTCGGTGCGGAATCGTGAACATGTGGACCTGGCAAGGTTGAGCGGCGCCAGTACGGTATCGCTCATGTTTTGGGAAGTGCTTCCCTACATGCTCAGCTATATCTTCATGGCGTTTGTGCTGCAACTCACTTCCGGCATTCTGCAGGAAGCAGCGCTATCGATGCTTGGGCTTGGCCCCAGTAATGCCGTCTCCCTGGGCATCATGCTCCACTGGAGTCTCCTGTGGGAGTCGGTGCGAACGGGCGCCTGGTGGGCCTTTATCCCGCCTACAGTGATGCTCACTCTCATCGCGTTCTCCCTCTTCCTGCTGCAATCCAGTTTGGACGAGGTATTCAACCCGCGCTTGCGTGGCAGGTAGGAGGAACTCGCCATGAAGGCCGACAACATCTCCGTACAATATGAAACGCGCGTTGGTACGCCGGTGCTGGCGGTGAACGATGTCTCGTTCCATCTCGAGCATGGAGAGGTGCTGGGCATCGCGGGCGAATCCGGTTGCGGCAAATCTACCCTCGCCGCCGCGCTCTCAGGCAATAGCGCCAGCAATATGCGTATCACCGGCGGAACAGTATCGCTCGACGACACCACGACGATCGACATCGTCAAAACACAGGGCATACCGCGCGATTGGCGGGGAAGTACGATCTCACTACTCCCCCAACGGGCACTCAATGCGTTGAATCCTACGGCGCGCATCGGCGATTATGCGTATGACGTGATTCGCGCGCATGAGAAAAGGATGAATCGCCGCGAAGCGATGGAAAAGACCGGCGAACGGCTGGAGCAACTGGGGTTGCCAACGCGGGTGCTGAAGAGCTATCCCCATCAACTCAGTGGCGGCATGCGCCAGCGGGTAGTTACCGTTATCAGTACCCTGCTCGATCCGGATATCCTGATTGCCGATGAACCGACCTCTGCACTCGACGTCTCCAGCCAGAAGGCGCTGGTGCTCATGCTGCAGAAAATGATGAACGAAGGCATGCTTAGCCGGGCTATCTTCATTACCCACGACCTCGCCCTCCTCAGCAATATCGCCACCCGCATCTCCATCATGTATGCCGGTGAGATTGTGGAAGAGAACACCACCAATGAGATCATCCACAACGCCCAGCACCCATACACCCGGGCGCTGTTGGCCGCCACGCTTGAGCCAGACCCATCGATCCGCAACATTACAATCAAGGGGCTGAGCGGCCAATCTCCGGATATGCAAACGCCACCGTCGGGCTGTCGTTTCCATCCGCGCTGCCCCTATGCCATGCCGGTTTGTGCGCAAAAGGTACCGGGAGCTACACCGCTTGGTTCCGGGTTCGCCCGTTGCTGGCTGCTGGACGGTACTACCGAGATTCCGGATCCCATCAAGCATGAAGAAGTGGTGGCCTCATGAACGAGCCGTTTTACTCAGTCAAAAACCTGACCAAGGTCTTTGGCGGTGGCCAGGAACAGGTGGTCGCGGTGAAGGATGTCAGCTTTGATGTCACACCCGGGGAGATCATCGCTATTGTCGGTGAGAGCGGCAGCGGCAAGAGTACCCTCGCACGCATGCTGCTGAAACTGAGCCAGCCTACCGCCGGCACGATCATGATGGACGGCGAGGATGTCACCAAACTCAAACGCCCAAACCAGTTGAAGCCGTATTGGCGCGATGTTCAGGGCGTTTTCCAAAATCCGGCAGGCTCCTTCAACCAGTTCTATTCCGTGCGAACCGTGCTGGAGAAAACGTTCAACCTGCATGAGCACCGCCTTAGCAAGGCAGAAAAACTTGAGCGAATACATAAGGCGCTGAACCTGGTGGGCCTCGACCCGCAGCAAACTCTGGAACGAGGTTCCCACGAACTCTCGGGTGGCCAGCGGCAGCGGGTGATCATCGCCCGCGCCCTGTTGGTGGATCCACGGCTGCTGATTGCTGATGAAAGCACTTCAGCGCTGGACGCATCGCTGCGGGTGACGATCCTGAACGTGCTCAAGGATTTGAGCCAGCGGCTGAACCTGAGCGTGCTGTTCATCACACATGATATCGGCCAGGCGTATTACCTTGCCGATCGTGTATTTGTGATGTACCGCGGCGAAATGGTGGAGCAAGGCCCAACGGAAACCGTACTTCAGTTTCCCCAGCACGATTACACCAAGCGACTCCTGGCCGATGTGCCTCGACTGGAGGGCTGGACTGCCTCACCTGGGGACCTGTCGATCGAGGAACTGGCAAAGGCCCTCACCTAGACCAGCCGGTCGCGCTGGACCTCATACATCAGGACGCCGGCGGCAATGCCAAGATTGAGCGATTCGGCCGTACCCGTCATTGGGATGCGCACGGTGGTGTCGAGTTGATCCATCATTCGCCGCGTCAGGCCATCGCCTTCATTTCCGAGCACCAGGGCCATCGGCCGCTGCCAGGTCACTTGCCAATGCGTTTTCGTTGCCGCTCCGGATGTACCAACGAGTTGTACTCCGTTTGCCTGCGCCCACGAGAGAATAACATCGAACTCTGGTTCAATCACCAACGGGACAGCGAAGACTGAGCCCATGCTCGATTTCACCGCGTTCGGCGCAAACGGATCGGTGCTATCGCCACTCAGAATGACGCCCGCGCAACCGGTTGCATCAGCTGTGCGCAGGATGGTGCCGAGATTGCCGGGATTGTGAACGCGATGGAGCACAATCCAGACATCATCCGTTCCGGGTTTCACGTGTCGGAGCGGTGTCGTCTCTGAACGGACAATCGCCATCACACCGGACGGCCCATCTCGATCAGATAGCCGATTGAAAATCTCCCCGGACATCGTCACCACGCGGGTGCCGGTTTTCGCCAGTCGATCGGCCATTTGCGATACGACCCTCTCCTGCATGACCGTGGGAGATACGGCGAGCACATCCACTGCCCAACCGCTCTCGGCGGCACGCCATACCGGCTGCATGCCTTCCACCACAAACGCCTGTTCACGGACGCGATTCTTCTTATCCGCCAAGGCGCGAAACCGCTTGGGCAGCGCATTGGCAGGGCTGGAAATAAGTTCAGTCATTACAGATTCTTTCTCTATGTGTTGGTCCCAAATGGATTCCCATCGATGTGCATTGAATCGAGCCCAGGGGAACTTCCATATCGTTCATTGCCATCAGCAACATTGGCATGAATTCCACATAGGGGCCAATACGATAATCCAACCTGAGAGCACGCCTGGCGATAATCTCGTCGGAATACAGGCCCCTAACACCACAGTTGTGGGGGCCAATGAGCATCGTCGTGTGGATGTCCCTGGCGATGCGGCGTCGTTACTGCACCATGACAATACTATGACGCATCTG
>DJVD01000055.1:2210-2625 GCA_002440805.1 Chloroflexi bacterium UBA6265 | reverse complement strand
CCGATCCTCGCCTGCGGGCTCAGAGGACGGGCCTACATCAGGCAGGTTGGTCCGCACATCAATGTCGACCGCTCAATCGCGACAGGTACTCCACCCGATCGAGCGGATTGAAATCGGTGCGAGGACGGATCGGCACATCGCCACGAATCGGCTGCCAGCCGTGCTGCCAGTGATCGAGGTCACCCTCGCCGCGGCTGATTCCCGGCAACTGTCGCTCGAAATCCGGCACCTCGGCGGCGGGGATCTCGCCGCGAATCACAGCGACATCCCCTTCGATCACCGATTCCGCGATTGCCGCCCGGTGCTGCACAAGCTGCCGAATCGCATCGGCCAACGTCTGCTCCGGCACATCCAGCCGGAAGCGCTGCAATGGCTCGCACACTTCCGTTCCCGCCTGTGCGAGTGCCTGCATCAG
>DJVD01000055.1:337-2048 GCA_002440805.1 Chloroflexi bacterium UBA6265 | reverse complement strand
ACCACCAATCACCTCTACTGCTTCGCCCGTGCCAATCGGACGCTCGATGCAGATCACCCGCGACGGGGAAAACATCACCGGAATGCCGTACTCATCACGCAGCGTGGCTTCGATCACTTCCTTCTGCACATCGCCAAACAGGCGCACTGAGGTGACACCGGCACGCGGATCGAATCGCAGTGAGATGAACGGATCCTGGTCGGCAAGGTCGGCCAGCGCCATCCGCAAGGCGTGCCGCTGCTCCGCATGCTGTTCAATCACATCGGTTTCGAAAACTGGCGCGAAAAACCGCTGCTGGGCTTGGGGTGGTGGAGCACCAATAACATCGCCCACCCGCACCGCCACCAGGCCATGCGCGCGTACGATCTCACCTGCAGTGGCCTGCTGCACGATCTCGATACCGTGGACGGTGCGTCGATCGAGGCGGGTGATCTTGCCGGCCGGGAGTAGTTCGCCATCGGACTGATGGATGAAGCCCTCGCTGCGCGAAAGGAGGGTGCCACTCCAAATGCGCAACCAGACGATGCGTTCGCCGCGGGCATCCCGCTCGATCATGAATGCCTGCGCGGACAGTGCAGCGTCATCCAGGTCGGACCTGGGCGGGAGCATGGTGAGGGCATCGAGCAGAGGATGAACGCCTGCGCCGGTCACGGCGGAGCCGAACATCACCGGCACGATCTTGCCCGCACGCGTAGCGTTGGTGAGCGCGGCCTCGACGACATGGGCATCCACCACGCCATCGTTGGCGAGCCAGTGTTCGAGCAGGGCATCGTCAAAGTCGGCGAGCGTAGAAATCGCGGCCTCGTCGTGCAGGAGATGCCGCATGCGCACGTCGGCATCACGCGTGCCGAGATGGGATGTCGCCGTCAGTGGCAGGGTTGCCCAGCCAAGCCTGGTTTCCAACTCGGTCACCAGCGATTCCTCACGGGCGCCCATGCGATCGATCTTGTTGCAGAAGACGATACAAGGCAGGTTGAGCGAGCGGATCGCGCGGGCGAGGCGGCGGGTTTGCGGTTGCACGCCTTCGACGCTGGAAACGACGAGGATCACGGCATCAAGCACCGACAGGGAGCGTTCGACTTCGGCGATGAAATCCGGATGGCCGGGCGTATCGATCAGGTTCACCTGCAGGTGGTTCCAGGTGAACGAGGCCACGGCGGCGCGGATGGTAATGCCACGCTGCTGTTCCAACGGCAGGGTATCGGTTTGGGTGGTGCCGGTATCGACACTGCCGAGGGCAGCGATGGCACCGGTTTCGAACAGGAGACGTTCGGTCAGGCTGGTCTTGCCGGCATCAACATGGGCAAGCACCCCGAGATTGAGCATTCGAGACATGAAGCATTGCACTTTCGACAACAACGCGGATGGACGTGGGGTATGTTGTTGTCTTGCGCATGCGAGCTCTCCTCGATCACTTGGTGCTTATGTTTACCGCGCCTATCGTAGCAGATGGGACATGCGTTTCGCGACATCCGGAGTCTGGGCGTGATTAACCTCCGGAATGAAACCCCGATAACCCGATCTGCGGATCGAGTTCGGGTCTACGATCTTGGGGAAGATTAGGGCGGATTCCGCAGATATCCACCCTGATCCGTGCGCCGGGCGCACAGTGAACGAACCAGCCGTGGCGAGCTCGGGTATACAACTCGAGCCAACATCCTGAAGGTTTACCGCGATGCCTCCACAGCTTCGGCGTAGCGCGCGATCGCCT
>DJVD01000055.1:0-298 GCA_002440805.1 Chloroflexi bacterium UBA6265 | reverse complement strand
AACCTCATCGGCCGAACCGGTGATGTAGCTATCGGGCGTGCTCATCCAGCGTGGCAACGTGCCCAGGTCGGGATAACCGACAGTCACACCGCCCGTGATCGCCAGGGTGGCCGGATCGCGACCCTCTTCCGCACAGGCCGCATGGACTTCGGCGATATCCTCGCGCAGCTTGCTGATCGGGCCGAGCCAGTCGGTTGTCCACATGTCGGCGTAGCGGGCGGTGAGGCGCATCATTCGCGGGGCAAATGCCGCCAGCAGGATCGGTACGCCTTTAGCGCGCGGTCCACGCGGTCGAATC
>DJVD01000018.1:2447-3440 GCA_002440805.1 Chloroflexi bacterium UBA6265 | reverse complement strand
GGTTCGAGTCCCTGCACCCCAGCCCATCGAAATACCCGCGAGCACGGAATGCGCTCGCGGGTATTGTGTTTTCCAAACTGTCATCCGCTGACCTCGGTGATTCAAATTCGGCTCGAGGGACGAAGAGATCAAACAGATTCTTGGGGACTGAACCACGTGCGGCATACAGGCCCGGTGGCTCATCAGCTGGCAGCATACGCAGTGGCCATCCAACGGAACAACTCGTTGGAGGGCCTGCGATAACCATTAGTTCCCGACACCTTGTCCGAAACCGGTGGATCCACAATGATCTCGGTGCATTCTCATCTCATCCCGGCGGGCTCCTCCGCCCGCATTTTCCCCGAGTGTATCTGCATGCCCGTTTCCGATAACCACCGACGATGCCCATGCAATGCAATTGTCGTTCTGAGGTCCGCCACCATTGTTCTCATTAGGCCCTAGACCGCCAGCGGCGGCACCACCGAGGCTGGCAAAAGTGAGAGTGGCACCAAGGAGACCGGCTGTTAGCAATGACTTCGCTCGGGACATTACGTGCTCCTTTTCCTGGCGCATTGGCGCCCAAATCCTTCTCCCAGTCGGAGAAAGAGAGTGAACCTCACATCTTCACTGGGGAGCAGCGTTGGCCCCAGCGCGTTCACCTTCGCGGTGTATTTAGTTGTGAGTTTCTGAGATGATTATGTGGAACTATAAGGTCATTGTCAATAGTGGTTTGGACGAATCCAACGCCAGGCCGATTGCACCTAAATCGAGCCATCTGGAATGTCTGGTTGTGCATCCGGCGCCCACGCCGACCGACTAAACTTGCCTTCATCAAATGATCGCAGCGGTGTGATAACGCCAGTGTTCGCTACGGAGAAACGCAGTGAGCGAAACAACCATCATCACGACCTGGTTCATCATCATCGGCGTCCTGCTCCTGGTGATGGCCGTTGGCCGGACACTGCTTCGACCGTTGCCCATCTCAACTCCCCTGCTCTATCTCGCTGTTGGTAT
>DJVD01000018.1:847-2416 GCA_002440805.1 Chloroflexi bacterium UBA6265 | reverse complement strand
GCCGTGCTGCTTGAGCGCGTCACTGAAATCGCCGTCATTGTTTCACTCTTCACTGCGGGCCTAAAGTTGCGGGTTCCCCTTCGTGACAGGGCCTGGCGACTGCCGGTTTCCCTCGCCTCGATATCGATGATTGTCACTGTCTGTCTGATCGGCGCGGCAGGCTACTACGGGTTGGGACTTTCACTGGGAACCGCGATCCTTCTGGGCGCGGTACTGGCACCGACAGATCCGGTGCTTGCTTCCGATGTGCAGGTCACGGAACCAGGAGATCGCGACCACCTGCGTTTTGGGCTCACCGGTGAGGCGGGCCTGAACGACGGCACGGCGTTCCCTTTTCTCATGCTGGGGCTAGGACTGTTAGGACATCATGCGCTGGTGAACAACTGGAGCCGGTGGTGGCTGGTGGATGTGGCCTGGGCGATTCCGGGCGGTCTCCTGATCGGTTTCGGGTTGGGAGTTGCCATCGGCAATCTCATTTTGTATTTGCGCATGAAGTATCCCGAGGTCGTTGGCAGCGAAGATTTCATTGCCATGGGACTCATTGCGTTGTCTTATGGCGTTGCGCTCACGCTCAATACGTACGGATTCCTCGCCGTTTTCGCCGCAGGCCTGGCGTTGCGGCGCATCGAAGCAAAAGTCGTCGGTCATGACACCTCCCCTGACGAAGTTCTCGACGCGGTGCCCGACGAAGAAATTGAAGAACGTGCGGCTACGGATACCACCGTTGCTCCCGCCCACATGACCCGGTCCCTCCTGCACTTTAATGAACAGCTTGAACGCGTTGGGGAGGTTGGTGTCATGCTGCTGGTCGGCGCCATGATTTCCAGCCGGTATCTTCCGGTCGAAGCGCTGTGGTTCGTGCCATTGCTCTTCCTTGTGATTCGTCCGATAGCAGCCTGGATCGGAATGATAGGGACAGAGGCAAACACAACCCAGCGCGCATTTACAAGCTGGTTTGGCGTACGCGGAGTCGGTTCAATCTATTACCTCATGTTTGCGGTGGTCCATGGTTTAGAGGAAGGCGTGGCCAGGGACCTGATTGGCTTAAGTCTCACTGTTGTTGCCAGCTCAGTCTTCATTCACGGGATTGCGGTCACACCGATGATGGCCTGGTACAACCGGCGCTATGACCCTGAAAATCGGTAAAGCTCATCAGTCATGCCTGCAGGACAGGTCGGTACGCGGCTAATAAGCTCGCAAACTTCTTACACCACACCGGTTTACAGCACCAGCGTTTGCATGAGACGTCTTTTCAGGGACGTCAGCATTCCAGATCGTACGGGCGAAGTGAACTGGTGCTCGATCACTCCATTCATTTGCCGGCTTGAATCGTCTTCAGCATCCCCTCCCCATGGGTCAGAGGGAATATTGCGCCGGAAACCGCATCACGTGACAATGCATTCACGGGATCAAGTCACCCGCGACGAGGATCAGCGAAAGGGGAATTATATGACCAACGCGCCGAGCATCTTGATGATGGCGACATTTGGAATGGAAATGGTGGAGTGTGGCGGAACATTGGCCAAGCACGTGCAGGCTGGTGGCAATGTCACTGTGGCCGTTTCGATG
>DJVD01000018.1:0-837 GCA_002440805.1 Chloroflexi bacterium UBA6265 | reverse complement strand
ACTGGCAAGCTGGCGACCTGCACGTCGATCGCGAGTCGAAGCGGGTCATTATGAAACTGGTTCGCGATGTCCGACCCGACATCGTTATTTGCCAGGATCCGGAACACGCCGCCCACGATCTGGATCCCGACCGGCGCGAATTCATGCTGCTGTATATCGAGGCGCTGTCCCTTGCAGGCCGCGACGTCGATGTGGAGGAATGTGGAGAGCCGCACAGTGTGGGGGCTATCTACTTTATGACGCCGGATCGCCCGAACTGTGTGGTGGAGATTGTTGACGTCTATCACCAAAAGGAAGCCGCCATGCAGGAACTTGGGTGGCAGCTGGCATATTCCGGGCAGTCGTTCCGACGTGAGCACTCGGCCGAACGATTGCGACAGGTGTTGGACGATCCGGCTGCCGATTCGATGACCGACGCTGAACTTGGATGGGCCTTGCATCGGCAGATCGACCGGGCGGCGGCACTCTATAACGGTTTGGGGGGTCACAGTGGGGCTGTTATGGCCGAACCCTATCGCCGGATGACGCTCTTCCCGCTTGAGTTGCTACCTGGGTAGGCTTGTATACCTTGCCGTGCAGCGCGCGGCAGGGCACCCTTTGCCTGCAATTCGTGCGCTGGCCTGAAACAACCTGTCCCTGCGAGTCATGTTCGTGCGCTCCCGCGCACGAACCGCCCCCTCATCAACTCATCACCATCAGTACGTTCTGGCACGGTTAACAGCCCGGTCGGGTGACGACGGCTTACGGAGCACGATCCTTCAGCGAGACTGGTGCGTCCAGGATCTCTTTCAGAAGGATCGCCGTTCGCAACGACCCCGGAGTTGCCAGCGCGCTTCT
>DJVD01000108.1 GCA_002440805.1 Chloroflexi bacterium UBA6265 | reverse complement strand
TGTTATAGCAATGTTTGCGAGGGTGACCCCCCCGGGACTCGAACCCGGAACCAATGGATTAAAAGTCCACTGCTCTGCCATTGAGCTAGAGGGTCTCGCACCGAATCGGCGCGAGAACTATCCTACCCTTTAACAGCGCTCTCTTGCCACTTTTCGATTCGCAGACTGGGCATTCACTTGACAACACCCTGGGAGCAATTGCTGCTGGCGGCCGGATTGGCGCTGGCCATCGCCATGGTCGCGCTTCGGCTCCGAGCGCTTGCTCCCAGCGGCGCCATAGTCGCAGTGCTCATGGGCACCATTGTCGTGGCTGCGGGCGGATGGTGGTCCGGCATCGTGCTCGTGGTATTCTTCGGTTCTTCCAGCCTCGTATCCCAGATCAATCGCCAGTCAACCATCCTGCAGGCACGTGGATCGCGACGGGATGGGGTGCAAGTGCTCGCCAATGGTTGGGGCATGGTGGCTGGAACACTGCTTTATTCAATAACCGACTGGCGACCATGGCTGCTGTTCGGCATGGGCGCGATTGCCGCTGCCACTGCGGACACCTGGAGTTCGGAGATTGGACGCACATCCGCTGCCCCTCCCCGACTCGTCACCACCTGGCAGCGGGTCCCCCGTGGTTCGTCCGGCGCGGTTAGCGCTCGTGGGTTGCTGGCTTCCGTCGCCGGTGGAACGCTCATCGCGGTGCTGGCCGCGATCGGGCTTTGGCAATCATCTTCCGAGTTCAGTACCAACGTCCCGTTGATCATTGCACTCGTTGCCCTGGCGGGCTTCCTTGGCGCGCTGGTCGATTCCTATCTCGGTGCGGTGGTGCAGGAACAGCGGTTCTGCGATGTCTGCAACGGTCGTACAGAAGCGAATCCACACACCTGTGGCAATCCGACCCGACATGTCAGCGGAATGCGTGGTTTCAACAATGATGTCGTTAACTTCCTTTGTGTGCTAACCGGTGCGCTGATTGGTTTGTTTTCGGGTATTCTTTAGCCAGTACGCGGTGACGCGAGCATTGTTTCCGGAACTCACACGTGTGGTGTTCGTTCTCATTTCACTCGCCAGCCGCGCAGCAAGCACTCTCCAACATACACCGGGAGATTCCACAGATATGAACTTACTCAATCGTTCTTCGGTTCTTCGTCGCAGCAAGTCAAGTTTCCTGGCAGGTGCCCTCGCCGCCAGCTTGCTGCTTGTGCCGGTCGGATATTCCCAGGAAAGTACACCCGCCGCCAGCACGCCCACGGCCAGCACCCCGGTTGCCTCACCGGCAGCAGCGGTGGTCGCCGAGCCGACGATCACGACGCTGATTTCTGCAGAGGTCGCCGAGCTACCCCAGGCGCCATTCACGGTGCGGATGTTGCGCATCACCCTTCAGCCCGGCGCCACTACACCCATGCACACCCATCACGGACCCGAAGTGGACCTGGTGGAATCCGGCGAGGTGACCATTCGTTCGTTGGGCGAGGCACCGGTCAACCGCGCCGATGGCACCGAAGAAGTGTCGACTGGTGAAGACGTTGTCCTGACGGCCGGAGACAATATCTATTTCCCCGCCGAAGTGGGTATGTACTTTGAGAACGCAAGTGAAGAACCAGTGGTGATGCTGAGCGCGGTTGCGATCCCGGTGGGGCCCGACTATGTGAACGAGCGCATTACCTGGGTCGATGGCGAACCGGACCTTGAGGGCGTGAGCTACCAGAAACTTGGTGACGGCCTGGTGCAGGAGCAATCGCAGCAGGCAGCGGAGTGGACAATCTCATCTGTGGAACTTCCCGCGGGTGTTGATGTTCCCGCCGTTCCTGGAATCGGCATGATTTCGCCGGTGCAGGGAAATTACTCGTTCACCATCGACGCCGGCATGGTGCAGGTCACCCGCGCCGAGAGCAATATGCTACAGCCGAATGCCGTCCTGGATACGAGTTTCTCGCTTGCCGATGGCGATGCTGCCTTCTTCCCCAATGGCGTCACTGCCACAACCCGGACAAACGAGCAGCAGCCGGTCACCCTGTTGGTGATGAACCTCGAGCCAGTTGACGGCGTCACCTCTACCCCCGCCGAACTCACCTACAACGCCGGCGATGGCACAGTAGCGGGTGGTGGCAGCGAATCTGCAACCGGCAAGGTCGTAACTACCAACACCGACAGCGTCAATATGCGCGCCGAGGCGAGCGTGAATGCGGATGTGGTGGATCAACTTGGCCAGGACGTTGAACTAGAAGTTATCGGCGGCCCGGTCGAAGCCGACGATTACGTCTGGTACCAGGTGCGAGTCACTGAAGAGGGCGGCAGCGAGGGCTGGGTAGCTGGCGAATTCCTTGACGGTATCGACGCTGCTGCACCCACCCCGGAAGCCACCGGCGATGGCACATCCGGTGATGAAGCAACAACAGCAACGCCAGCAGCTGGCGAGTTTGCCGTCGGCAGCACCGTGGTGACCAATGACGAAAGCGTGCGGTTACGCCCCGCCACCAATACCGATGAGGAAGCGCTGGACGCCCTTCCGGCGGGCACCGAACTCACCGTTACCGGTGAGCCGGTAGAAGCCGGCGACTTCACCTGGTTGCCAGTGGAAACCGCCGATGGAGTTGCCGGGTATGTGGTGATCGATTTCGTTGATCCCGCACCGTAACAAGGCGAATAGTTACAGCCCGGATGGATATCTCCATCCGGGCTGTATTCGTTTTTGATGAAGTAGTTAGCCTGTGAGCGCGGCGGCGGTCATCACACCCAGCGGCGGAGTCACACCGAACCAGAGTTCAAATGATCGCACCCCCTGGTGAATCAGCATCCCGAGTCCATCCAGTCCGCGCCGGTTGTGCCTGCGGGCAGATTGCAGGAACGGGGTATCGCGGTACGTGAGATCCACCAGCAATGCTTGTGGCGGCAGGTCCGCGATCACATCATCCGGCAGCACTTCTTCATCATGCCAGCCCAGCGCTGTCGCATTCACCAGTACATCGGTGGAGCGCAAGGTGAAAGAAAGATCATCCCAACCCGTTGCTTTGGCGCCGAGCTCAACAGCCAGGTCCTGCGCCCGGGCGAGGGTGCGATTGGCGATCAGCACCTCGCGCGTGCCCATTTCCTGCAGCGCCACAATCACCGCCCGCGCTGCGCCCCCCGCGCCAAGGACAACGGCACGCTGCGGAGTGATATCCGGATAACGCTCCAGGATCGACGCGCGAAAACCGTATGCATCGGTGTTATCCCCGATGAGGCGGCCATCATGGGGGATGATCGTGTTCACCGCGCCAATGCGGCGAGCCGTCTCCGAGATCTCGTCAAGGTACGGAATCACTGCCTGTTTATGAGGAACGGTGACATTGGCGCCAACGATACCTGCGGCGCGCAATCCTGCTATCCGCGCATTCAACTCATCGGCAAGGGTGTGCCACAGCTCATAGCGAGCTTCCATGCGGAGGGCAGCGAAGGCAGCATTGTGCATCCGCGGCGAGCGTGAATGCTCCACTGGATCGCCGATCAGGCCCACGCGCACTACTGGCACTGTTCGTATTCCGGGTGTTCTTCGCAGGTGGCTGCTTCGTGCTCTTCCAGCGTGAATGTGAACCTGTGCTCGCCGCTGTCATCACCCTTGGTGATGAAGAACATGTAACCCTCGCTGGTTGGCTTCGACACGGCTTGAAGCGACGCCGAACCAGGGTTCGCAATCGGTCCCGGCGGCAGACCCTCCTTGTTGTAGGTGTCATAGGGGGTTGTTTTGGACTGCTCCAGTTGATCACCGGTCATCTCCGGCCACCAGTTCTCCGCCGTGCCGATACCGTATTGCTGCGATGGATCGGCATTCAGCGTCGAGTTCTGGCTCAACCGGTTCAGGTACACTTCCGCGATTGTGGGACGTTCGATCGCCACGGCGGCTTCGCGTTCAACGATGGAGGCGACAGTCACCGCCTCGAAGACACTCAGGTCCTGCGCCTCGAATCCTGCCAAAATTTCCGGGGTCAGGTTCTGCTCAAAGGTCGCGAGTTGGTAATCAATCACACTGGCCGCCGTGGCATTGCCCGGCACGGTATAGGTGCTCGGGAACAGGAACCCTTCCAGCGTGCCACCAACCGGAACATCGGCAAGGAACGGGTAACTATCGCGCCAAACCTCAACGTCCTTCGCAAGTTCCGTGTATTCGGCGGCTGCACCCGGCATACCGGCCTGCTCGAGGACCACGGCGTTCTGTTCCAGCCGTTGACCCTCGATAAAGGTGACATCAAATGCTGGTCGTTCCGGGCCGGCAGCGGTATCGGCCGAGGCGTCTGCCTCTTCCTCCACTGCAGCAATGGTGATCGTATCCAGGATCTGGTTCGTGCTCATCCCT
>DJVD01000085.1 GCA_002440805.1 Chloroflexi bacterium UBA6265 | reverse complement strand
ATCATGAACAGCTTGCGAAAGAAACCGGCCCCGTCGATATCGGCGGCCTCATTGATCTCGTGCGGAATCGAGGTCAGCCCGCCCAGCAGGATCACGGTGGCGAGCGGCAATGTACGCCAAACGTGAATCATCAACACCGACCCCTGCGCCAAAATCGTTTCGCCAAGCCAATACATATTGCGTTGCGGTCCCCATGGATTGCCGGGACCCAACAAACCGACTTCGCGCAGCACATAATCGATGGGGCTGTACACCGAATCGAAAATCCAGAACCAGCCCAGCACCGAGAGCGCAATGGGTGTCGTCCACGGCAACATCACCAGGAACCGGAAGATCTTTTTGCCGGGAAAATCCGAAATCAACACCTGGGCGAGGATATTACTGAGAATCAACACAATGATCTGGGAGACGATGGTGAAAAAGATCGTGTTGCGCAACGCCTTGGTGAAGACGCCATCGTTCCAAACCTGGCGGAAGTTCTTCAGGCCAACAAAGTCGTCCCAGCTATCAATGCGTGGGTCGCCGGCCGTAACCGACGAAAAGGCATAGAGCACTGCCAACACAAGCGGCAGCCCAACAAGTAACACGATATAGAGCACGGCCGGAGCCAACATGAGCGGGCCAAGCACGCGTTCATTTTCCAGGACAAAGCGGCGTTCGCGGGGCACAGCGCTCATGTCAGCGATCCTGCACTGGTCAGATCGATCACCGGCTCACCGGTTGATTGACCGGTAGCCTTATCGAAAATGCGAATGGCGCGATGCTCCACCGCCATCTTCACCGATGCGCCCTCTTCCTCCGGGATGACAAAGTTGGCTGGCAGCCGACTCACCGCCCGGGTGCCCTCGATATCGCCGTACAGCAGCTTTTCGGAGCCGAGATATTCGGTGCGGATGTTGTTGAGCGTAAATTCGATCGCGTTGACAGGATCGATTACCTCGCTTCGCGGACTAATGCTCTCCGGTCGGAAGCCAATGAGACGATCGCCATGCGGGATCAGGTTCATTGGTGGCGATCCAAGGAACGTGGCCACAAATATGTTCTGCGGCTCCTCGTATATCTCCCGAGGGGTACCGATCTGCTGCAGTTCGCCATGGTTAAGCACGGCAATACGATGCCCCATGCCCATGGCTTCCACCTGGTCATGTGTCACATAAATCGTGGTCGTGCCGATCTCGCGCTGGAACGATTGCAATTCGTCACGGGCACTGGCACGACGTTGGGCATCGAGGTTACTCAGCGGTTCGTCCAACAGGAACACGTCGGGTTCACGCACCAGCGCCCGGGCCAGGGCAACGCGTTGCCGTTGACCACCGGAAAGCTGACCTGGGCGTCGATCCATCAGGTTATCGATCCCAAGGATCGTGCTGGCCCAGTGGATTTTCTTTTCCTGTTCGGCCTTGGGAATTTTGCCGGCCTTGAGGGGAAAGGCGATATTGCCATGCACGGTCATGTGCGGGTACAGCGCATAGCTTTGGAACACCATGGCGATGCTGCGGGCTCGCGGTGGGAGGTTGTTCACCACCTTGTCACCAATCAGGATCTGGCCCGATGTGGGCTGCTCCAGTCCACCGATCATGCGCAGCAAGGTCGATTTGCCGCAGCCCGATGGGCCCAGCAATACCAGGAATTCGCCATCCTGGGTAAGGATATTAATATCGCGGACGGCGGTCACCTCATCGCTGAATTGCTTCACGAGGTGTCGAATTTCAACGGTGGCCATGCGGTTGTCTATCCTGGAGGGATTGCGAGCACTCCGGCCTCGCCGGAGTGCTCATCTAGAGTTGGTGTGCGGTCAGCGTGGTTACTCCCCGCCACCCATCAGGCCACGATCGCGCCAGTTCTGGGCGATCTGGTTGAGCAGCGTTTCCGCTTCGGCCACGGCTTCTTCCGGCGTCATTTCCTCACGTGCGGCCTTGGCCATCATGTTGCTGAGCACGAATGTGGTCTGTGCTTCGGCGGCCATGGCATTGGCCGGGCCCGGCCACCCAAGGTTCACGGTCCAGGTATCGGCATCGGCCATCACATTTAGCTTGTCAGCCGGCTCCGAACCGAACGGATCGTTGTCCAGCGCATCCATCAGGCTGGGCGATGTTTCCGGGAAGGTTGGGAAGTTGTACAGCTGCGAGCCGAGCACCGCAGCATCGTAATTTGCCAGCAGGTGCATGATGAATGCCTTGGCCGTGTCCGGATTGGCCGCATGGTTGGGAACGTAGTATCCCATGGCGGCATGGGCATGAGCCTTGGCCCAATCAGGACCAGCAGGCCCCTCCAGAGGCTTGCCGAGGAAGATATCCTTGGCCACCTCAGCCTGGGTGCCCTGTGCGGAACGATACGCCGAGATTGAATTAAGGATGTACGACGCCTGGCCCGCAGCCAACAACTGGTTGTTGGAAGCAGCGTTCCAGCTGAACACTTCCGGCGTCATCGCCGCCTTGAAGAGATCCTTCATGTAGGTGACGGCAGCGATGGTCTCGGGCGAATTAATGACGATGTTCTCGTTCTCATCCTGGATGGAACCGCCATGTGCCCACATGAGCGCCAACGCAGCCATCTGCGAATCGATCTCCTGGCTCATGCCAAGGCCCAACTGCACACCCTGCTCGTTCCAGATGCGGGTACCGCCCTCCAGCAATTCATCGAGCGTGGTCGGGCCATTGGGCAGGTCGATTTGCTCCCACAGGGATTTGCGATAGTTGGCCGGATCCGGTGCGTAGCCATGGACGATCGAGTAGTACTTGTCGGTGGTGGGGTTGTAGCTGTTCAGCTTGCAGTTAGTTACGGCCTCGCCGTATTCCGCTTCGGCCTGCTCCCAAATATCGCGAAGATCCAGCACCGATTCCTCGTACTGGGCCAGCGGCGCGATGTGCTCGATCAGGTCGTGGCCGCTGCCAGCAGCCACTTCGGCGGCGAATGCAGCAGGGATATCGGCAGTGTTGACCTGATCCAGCGTGACGGTCACGCCATTGGCCTCACCCCACTCCTGCACGAAGGTGCCAAACCACTCATCGTAGCTGGGCACAAAGTGCTGCCATTGCAGGATTTTTAGTTCGGTACCGGAGATATCGGCCACCGGTGTAGATTGCACCAGGGTCGCCTTGCCATTGGCAAAGCGATATCCGTTGGCGGCAAAGGCCTCGGCCTGGCTGATGGCCGCTGCACTCATGCCCAGGGCAGTTGCCCGGGCCAGGAATTGACGACGTGACGAAGTTGAACGCGCACTGCGATCCTGAGACATGACGGTTTCTCCTCCTCTGGGACGACGAAAAACACCATCGGCCGCGCTGCCGCTCTTCCTTCTTTGGATACGATGACTTGTTTATACTACACAACCGGAAAAACAAAAGGGTGGCAGTGAATGGCCACCCTTTTTCTGTGCTGTTATGTAGATCAGCCTCCAGGCCGCTAACGATTGCGGATGCGAGGATCAAGGGTATCGCGCAGCCAATCGCCCGTGATATTCACCGCCAGCGCTACCAGGGCCAGCATTAATCCCGGGAAGGTGATCAACCACCAGGCGGAAAGGATGAACTTCAGGCCATCGCTCACCATACTGCCCCATGCCGGTGTGGGCGGCTGCACACCAAAGCCGAGGAAGCTGATGCTGGCCTCAGCGATGATGAACCGCGCCACCTGCAGCGTACCGATAACGATGAGTGGCGTGGTGACATTCGGCAGGATATGGCGCAGGATTACCGCCCACTCGCGGGCACCGGAGACGTGCGCCGCCTGGATATATTCGCGCTCGCGCACGATCAGTGTTTCACCACGGGCAATACGGGCATACTCAATCCATCCCACAATCACCAGCGTGATCAGGATATTGCGCAATCCCAGCCCCATGATGGCATTGATGGTGAGCGCAAGCAGGATGAACGGGAAGGACAGCTGCACATCGACCAGCCGCATGAGGATGGTATCGAACCAGCCGCCGAAGTACCCGGCGACCATTCCGATCGGCACCCCGATCAGCAGCGCGAAGAACACCGTACCAAAGCCGACAACCAGCGACACCCGGGACCCCAGCCAAAGGCGGCCAAACACATCGCGGCCGAGTTGATCGGTGCCGGCGATATGGCCGTCGGTGAGGGGCGGAAGCAACCGGGCACCGAAATCGGGGCTATTGATGTCATCGGGCACAAACAGGCCTGCCGTAATGGCCATGATCACGATAACGATAAGGAACAGTACCGAAGCACTGGCCCATTTGTCTCGTAGCAGCGGTCGCAACTTGTAGCGTAACGATCGCCGCTTGGAAAGGGTGAGATCGTTGCGCTCGGCGACGGATGAAGCACTCATCTAGTTCAGCCTCACAGTCGGGTTCACCCAGCCGTATGCCAGGTCGGCCATCAGGTTGGCGAAGGTGTACATGGCAGCGAACAGCACCACGGCCGCGGTCACCACGGCAAAGTCGCGATTAAGCAACGATTGCACCATCACGCGGCCCATGCCGGGCCAGGCGAACACCTGCTCAATCACGACCGCGCCAGCAATGAGGTTCCCAATTTCCAGGCCGGTCATGGTGATGAGCGAAACACTGGCGTTCTTGAATGCATGCCGCCAGAGAATAATGTTCTGTGTGAGACCCTTTGCCCGGGCGGTACGAATGTAATCCTGCCCCAGCACATCGATAAAGGTGCTGCGGGTGAGGCGGGCATAGCGGGCCATACTAAACGCCGCAAGCGTCAGGGCCGGCATGATGATATGCTCCCAACTCCCCCTGCCGCTGGTAGGCAACCAACCGAGCCGCACCGAGAAGAACATGATCATGATCACGCCCAGCCAGAAGCCGGGCACGGCCTGGCCCAACACCGAGATGAACCTGGCGAATTTGTCCCACCCGGATCCGTGCTTCACAGCGGAGAGAATTCCCAGCGGGATGCCAATGGACACCGCAATCAGCAGTGACGTGGCACCAAGCTGGATTGTGGCTGGAAGACGATCGGTCACCACTTCCATGGCAGGGCGGCGCTCGCGGGAGGAATTCCCGAAGTCGAGTTGAACGGCGTCCCGCATAAATCTTCCGTACTGTACCAACAGGGGGTCGTTGAACCCCATGCGCTCACGGATGGCATTCATATCCTGCCGGGAGGTATCCATGGGCGCAAAGAGCAGTACAGGATCGCCCGACAGCCGCAACATAAAGAAAACGGCTGTAAGGGCGAGGAAGACTACGAGAACACCGGAGATTACACGTCCGATTACGTAACGTTTCACAAGCGAGACTCCGGAGCGTTATCGTGCGATTTTAGATACCGCTGGCTTCGGCCATCCACAATTTCTCATCAGCGCGGGGTTCCCACGCAATATCATTGGCAACTCCGTAGCTGTCGTATTGCTGCCACAAGAACAACCAGAGTGCCTCGTCGTAGACATCTTGCTGAACTTCATCCCAGATAGCCTGGCGGGCTTCGGGATCGACCGTTTGGTTGGCCTCGTGGATTTTGGCCTCAATATCCGGATCGCCAACAGCGCTATAGTTGGCATCGCCCACAAAGATATTCGTGAACGTGAAGCTGGCATCCAGTGCGGGTCCCCAGCCGTGGTAAAGCATATCGCCGGTGCCGCGGTTAACGATCTTGTCCAGGTATGTGCCCCACTCGTTGTACTGCACATTGACCGTAATTCCGATATCGCCAAGCGAGGCAGCAATCGCCATGGCGGCATCGACATCCATCGGATAGCGACCTTGCGGGGCATCCATGGTGATTTCGAGTTCACCTTCGGCGTACCCGGCTTCGGCCAACAATTCCCGGGCAAGATCCGGATTGTACTCATACGGAGTAATGGCCTTGTTGCGCTCCGGATTCAGGTCGGAAAGGGCTCCAGCCATGCGAACCGCGTTTCCCTGGAAAATGCCGTCGATAATGCCCTGCACATCTACGCCATGGTTAATAGCCTTGCGAAGGGGCAGGTTGTCGTAGAACACACTGTCCTCACGGTTGGTGACCAACGCGACAAAATTGACACGAGAGGACGGGATCGACTTGACGGTAGCAATGCCGCTGTCGTTCACATCCTGGAAGGAATCAACCGGCACATCCTTCATGATACCGAGCTCGCCGGCCAGCATGGCTGTCAGGCGGGTAGCGAACTCTGGCATGGTCCGGAACTCTACTTCCTTTACAGGAATGTCGAAGGCCCAATAATCCGGGTTGGCGGTCATGCTGAGGCGTTCCCCGCGCAACCAGTCCTTCAATATGTATGGGCCCGTGCCGGAGGGATTTTCCTTGTAGGCTTCCAGGCCGATCTCCGCAATTTGAACGGAGTCGATCGGGTAGACCTCGGCAATGCGATCCCAAATCACAGGGAACGGGTTTTCGGTTTTGATCTGGATGGTGGTGTCATCCACTACTTCAATAGAAGTAAGTGGTGCCCAACGCTCGAGGTAATGGCTCTCGTTGGCAGGATCCTGGCCGTAATCGAAGGCGGCCTTGACGTCGTTAATCGTCAGTGGGTTGCCGCTATGGAACGTGACCCCCTCAGCCACCAGCTTCAGTGTCCAGGTGAGCTCATCCACATTCTCCAGCTCGCACAGCCATGGCATATAGCGAAACTGGTCATCCTTGTTGCGAATAATGCAGGCGTCGAACATGTGGTAAATAAACACATCTGTCCGGGTATCAACGATGTCATTCGGCATCAGGGTGAGCGGATCGGAGTTCACCCCGAGGACAATTCGCTCCAGTTCGTTGCCCTGCGCCGATACCGACAGTGCCCCCATCTGGTTCATACCAGCCAACATTCCATAGGAAAGTGGGAGTGAGCTCGCGACCTTGGCGAGTTGACGACGAGAAAGTGGTGAAACCATGACTAATTATCCTCTCCGGCGGCCTGTCTTGCGTAGTCGCACAGGCGAGACACCGTAACAATTGGGGCTGACCCGTACCGCAAACGCATGTCGTCGGGTTCCCTTGCGTGTCACCTAAATTCCTCGTCGAATTCAGTTTGAACTTCCTA